>NZ_JBSTYK010000011.1:0-156105 GCF_054052485.1 Aeromonas intestinalis | reverse complement strand
GGGGCTGCGCCTGGGCGGACGCCCGGCCGGGGGGGCTGGCGGGGCGCTTGGGGCCGGCCGCGGGGGGCGCCGCCGGCTCCGTGGTGGTCAATGCCCTGCTGCGGGACTTGTTTGAAAAAGATGCGTTTTCGCGGGCCATGTCGTTCGTGATCCTGGTGATGACGCTGGCGCCCCTGGTGGCGCCCGTGGTGGGGGGCTACATCAGCGCCCACAGCGACTGGCGGGTGATCTTCTGGCTGCTGGTGGGGATCAGCCTCTTCATCTGCCTGGTGCTGCAGTGGAAGATCCCCGAGACCCTCAAACCCGAGCACAAGCAGCCCCTCAAGCTCGGCCAGGTGCTGTGCAACTACTGGGGGGTGCTCTCCCATCGCGGCGCCATGGGCTATGTGCTGTGCGGCGCCCTGTCGAGTTCGGGCATGTTCGCCTTCCTGAGCGCCTCGCCCTACGTCTACATCGAGTATTTCCACGTGCCGACCGAGCACTACGGCTGGCTGTTTGGCCTCAACATCCTGCTGATGATGGTGGTTACCTTCGCCAACAGCCGCCTGGTGAAAGGGGTGGGGGCCGAGCGCATGCTGCAGTACGGCCTCATCATGTTGCCGCTCGCGGGGGCCCTGCTCATCTACAACGCCTGGAGCCAGACCGGGGGCCTGTGGGGCATCGTCATCCCGGTGGTCTTGTTCGTCGGTCACATCAGCCTGGTGGGGGCCAACGCCATGACCGGCCTGATGGGCCACTTCCCCCAATCGGCGGGCACCGCCTCCGCGCTCGCCGGCACCCTGCGCTTTGGCATCGGCGCCCTGGTGGGGATCCTGGTCAACCTCAATCCACCCGAATCCCCCCTGCCCATGGCCATCGCCATCGCCAGCTGCGGCTTCGGCTCGGCGATCTGCTACTGGTCACTGACCGGCAAGAAGCAGTCACGCTGAGCCCGGGCGCTCGCAATTCGCCATAAAAAAACGCGGCCCCGGCGCCCTCTCATCGACCCGATGTCGATATGAGGGGCGCCGGGGCCGCGTGCATTGAGCCAACAGGAGGGACAAACCGGCCTCTCAGCGGGCTCTCTGGGTCACAAGTTCTGAAAAATTCTTATCAATATCGCATTTTCATTAGCACAGCTAATGGCTTTGCGCCTATTTCTTGCCAAAACCGGACTGCTTGAGGGTATAACCGGCACTGTTCTGCCAGGCGTCCAGACCGCTTCGATTGTTGCCCGCCACCAGGCTGGCGGCCAGGCTCGGGCTGTTGAACAGCTGATCGGCCACGAACACGAAGCCCCCTTCGGCCCGCGGGCTCAGCACCCCCTTGTCCAGCAATTCCAGACGCAGCTCGATCACCGCCTCACGCAGGGATGCCGCATCCTCGCCGTTGGCGGTGGATCCCGCCTGCACCATGAAACCGGGGTTCTGCCGCTTGCCCACCGGGTAGCCATGAGCCTCGGCCCCCTTGCCGTTGAAGTGGTAGAGCTCGCGCTCCCCGGGCTTGTTGTCGGAGAGCGCCTTTTGCAGGGTCATCAGCTCGTTGTAGATGTCGATGGGAACCACGGCAGCCTGTTTGGTGCCCTTGCTGTCGACGATAAAACTGACTTGCTTGTGTAACATCCTTGCTCATCCTGTGACCCATGGAGGCCCCTATTCTAACCACCTCTGGCGAGCGGGATCCAGCGAGGATCCTCATCCCTTTTGCAGCCGGGATCACTAACTGGCATAGTGGTTGTCACAGTGAAAGCCATTGACCATCAACCGGTTATCCCATGCTGAGCCTGAAAAACCTGAGCAAGTCCTTTGGCGCTGACGCCGCTTCCCCTCCCCTGTTCAGGGGGCTGGATCTGCGTCTGCACGCCGGTGAAAGCTGTCTGCTGCTGGGGCAGAGCGGCTCGGGCAAGTCCACCCTGCTCAACCTGATCGCCGGGTTGATTGCCCCCGATGAGGGGGAGGTCTGGCTCGATGACACCCGTCTCGACCACCAGCCGAGCGGCGAGCGGGCCCGCCTGCGCGGTCGCCACTTCGGCATCGTCTATCAGGACTTCAACCTGCTGCCGACCCTGACGGTGGAAGAAAACTGCTGCCTGCCGCTCGATATCAACGGCCTGCCCCGTGAGCCTGAGCGACTCGATGCCCTGCTCACGCGCCTTGGCATGGCAGACAAGCGCCACGCCTGGCCGGAGCAGCTCTCCGGCGGCCAGCGCCAGCGGGTCGCCCTGGCCCGGGCCCTCATCCACCAGCCCAGGTGGCTGCTCGCCGACGAGCCTACCGGGAGCCTGGATGAGCACAACGCCCGGCAGGTAATGGACCTGATGATGGGGGCGGTGCAAGCGAGCGGGGCCGGTCTGCTGCTGGTGAGCCACAACCCCGCCTACGCCAATCAGGTGGACAGGGTGCTGCGCCTCGAAGGCGGGCGGCTGCTGGAGATCAAGGGCGCGGCCCATGGCTGATCGGGTGGTGAATCAAACCTCTTATCCCACCCAGGGAGCCGCGCCGTGCTGCCCCTAAAGGCGCTGCTGCGCCTCTACCGCGCCCACCCCTGGCTGCTGCTGATGAGCCTCACCGGCCTGATGCTGGGGGTCTCGCTGGTGGTCGCCATCGAGCTGCTCAACCAGAGCGCCAAGACCAATTTTGTCGCGGCCCGCAGCCAGCTCGCCGGGGAGGCCAACTACCGGCTGGCCCCAAGTGGCGGCCTGGACGAGCAGCTTTACGTCAAGCTGGTGCGAAGCGAGCGCGCCCTCGCCGCCCTGCCCCAGGTGCACGCCTGGCTCAAGGACGCCGAGGGGCGCAGCTTCCAGCTGCTCGGCATCGATCTGTTGAACCCCGGCCCACTGAGCCCCTTGCTTGGCTCAGGCAAACAGAGCGGCGACAAGGAATCATTTTCCCTAGCGCGGGCCGACGCCGTCTGGCTCGCCGAGCCGGAAGCCGAGCGCCTCGACTGGGCCGTCGGCGAGACCCGCGCTTTTATGCTGGGTGAGCGGTCACTCCAGCTGACCCTCGCGGGCACCTTCGAACCCGGCGCCGTGCCCATGGAGCGACTGCTGCTCACCGATCTCGGCATCGCCCAGCCCCTGTTTGGCAAGAACGGGCAGCTGGATCGCATCCTGTTCACGCTAAGCGAGGCAGAAGCCACCGCACTGCAAGCCAGACTGCCCAAGCCGCTCTGGCTAGAGCCCATCAGCCCGGCGCTCGATGCCAGCCTGCTCGGCGATGCGCTGGGGCTCAACCTCAGCGCCCTCTCATTGCTCGCCATGGCGGTGGGGCTGTTTCTGGTGTTCAACGCCCAGCGTTTCGTGCAGAGCGTGCGCCGCCCCCAGCTCGCCCAGCTGATCATCTTAGGCATGCCGCCGCGCCGGGTGCTGCTCTGGCTGGGGCTGGAACTTGGCCTGCTCGCCAGCCTCGGCACCCTGCTCGGCCTGGTGCTCGGGGTGCTGCTCGCCAAGGGGCTGATGGGTCAGCTGACCCAGGCACTGGCCGACCTTTATGGCCCCAACCCCATCGATCTCCTGCGCCTCGCCCCCGGGGGCCTTATCAAGGCCGCAACCCTGGGCCTGCTGGGGACCCTCGCCGCCAACCTGCCCGGCTGGTGGGCACTGCTGCGCCAATCACCGCTGCAACTGCGTGAAGGCCAGGTGCGTCTAAGCCCCCATCCCTGGCGCAGGCGCCTGCTGGCACTCGCCATTCTGCTTGTCTGCGCGCTTTGCCTCGCGCTACCCCAAACGGGACTGCCCGGTGCCCTGCTCGTCGCTGGCGGTTGGCTGCTGGCCATGGCGCTCGCGCTGCCGGATGCTCTGCGCTGGGTGCTGGGCCGGTTGCGGCGCCGGCCCGGCGGCCTCACCACCCGGCTTGCCGTCGCCGAGACCCAATACCATCTGGATCGCACCGCCATCGCCGTGATGGCGCTGCAGCTCGCCATCGCCGCCGCCATCGGCATCGGCGTCATGGTGTCGAGCTTTCGCACCAGCGTGGAGATCTGGCTGGGCCAGCGCCTCGCCGCCGATCTCTATGTGAGCGCCCCCAAAGGCGCGGCGGGTAGTCGCGGCACGCTCGACCAGTCAACTCTGGACGCCATCTTCGCCAGCCCCGACGTTGGCGCCGCCTCGCGCCGCTCGGTGCAGCCCGCCCGCTGGCAGGGGCAGCCCATCGAATGGGCCCAGATGGACGCCATCCCCGAGCTCAAAGCCGCCTATCCCCTGCTGAGCGGCCGCTGGCCAGTGGCCCCTGACGAAGTGCTGGCGAGCGAGCCGCTGACGGTGCGCCTCGGGGTCAAGGTCGGCCAGACCCTTGTGATCACGAGTGAGTCGGGCCCGCGACAGGTGCAAGTCACCGGCGTCTATCAGGATTACGGCAGCGACAAGGGGCAGGTGTTGCACGATTTTGAATCGGGGCCGGTGCAGTCCCTCGCGCTCTTCAGTCCAGCGCCGGAGCGGCTTGCCGATGGGCTGCGGGCCCGCTTTGGCGAGAAGATAAACCTCCTCCCCGCCCCCGCCATCCACGCCGCGGCCCTCAGGGTGTTCGATCAGACCTTCGTGGTGACCGAGCTATTGAAACTGCTGATCCTGGGGATTGCCTTTGTCGGTATCGGCTCCGCCTTTCTGGTGCTGGGGCTCGCCCGGCGAAGTGAACTACAGACCTTGCAGAGTCTGGGATTAAGCCCCCGCCGCTGTCGTCAGTTGTTGGTGTGGCAGGGGGCGGGCCTCGGGCTGCTCACCGCCCTGCTCGCCCTGCCGGTGGGTTATGGCCTGGCCTGGGTGCTCATTGAAGTGGTCAACCCCCGCGCCTTCGGCTGGCGACTGGCCTTCGAGGCCGCCCCTGCTCACGCCATCACGGCGCTGTTGCTGGCGCCCGTCTGCGGGGCCCTTGCCTCCTGGTTTGCCGCAAGGAGGGTGGTATGACGCATTCACTACGGGCCAAGCTGCTGGCCGCCCTGCTGAGTGTGCTGGGCACCAACGCTCAGGCCCAGGATCTGGGCACCGTGCTCGGCAGCGGCGGCGATCACTTCAAAAAAGCGCAGCCTGGGCAGACAGTGAATTTGCCCACGGATCACGCAGCCCACCCAGACTACAGATCCGAGTGGTGGTATCTCACGGGGAACCTTAAAGACGAGCAGGGGCGCGAATACGGCCTGCAGTGGACCCTGTTTCGCCAGGGAGTGGAGTGGCAAATTGCTGACAAGAAAGGCTCGGTTCGAGAGCAACCACTGACCAATCCCTGGCTCACCCCCCAGCTCTGGCTGGCGCAATTTGCCATCACGGATCTCGCCACCGGCCAGCATCTGCAGGACGAGCGCACCAGCCGCCAGGGGCCGGGCTTGGCGGGCGCCAGCCAGGGCGAATATTGGCTAAGGGAGTGGACACTTAAATCCCAAGGGACGGCGCTCTTTCCGGCGTGGCTCAACGTCGATAGCGCCATCGGTCAGCTGGCACTCGAGGTGAGCAATCGCAAACCCGCCGTGCTGCAAGGCGAATCGGGTTACAGCGAGAAGAGCCCGGGCAACGCCTCGTTTTACTACTCCTTCCCGCGCCTGGCGCTTAGCGGTACCCTGACGCTTGATGGTGAGACCCGCAAGGTCAGCGGCCTGGGCTGGTTCGATCACGAGTGGAGCAGCTCTGTGCTGGCGGATTGGCAGGCTGGCTGGGACTGGTTCTCGCTGCAACTCGTTGATGGCCGCGAGCTGATGCTGTTTCGTCTTCGCACCAAACCCGGCCATGCCAATCCCGAAAACCAGCCCGAAAACCGCTACGGCATCCTGATTGAGCGCGATGGCAGCAGCCGAGTGCTGTCCCCTGACTCCATCACCCTCACCCCCGGCAAGACCTGGCGCGGCCCCAAGGGCCAGCCCTATCCCATCGAATGGCAACTCAGAGCTGCCGATATGAATCTCAAAATTCGTGCCCGCCAACCTGATCAGGCCATGACAGGCCGTTTCGATTATTGGGAGGGGGCTGTGACAGTTTCAGGGGATGCTCATGGCTTGGGATATTTGGAAATGACAGGCTATTGAACACCCAGCTTATGGTCGGTTGCCTCCATCTGCCGTATTCTTATTCACTTACTCTGCTTTCTATTCCCCGTAAAAATCTGACAACGATCAAAATTTCATTCAAATCCCATGGGTAAGCTCCGTTTTCACTCAACAAGGCTGATCGGCGTTTGATAGGCTACTCATCCGGCCCTCACCGCTATAGTTTGCCCACTCCTCAACCCGGTTACACATTGGGCGTGCGGTAGCCATGTGGTTTGCTGAAAGGAATTGGCACCCCAAAGCCCGCTGCTGGATAATAAGAACAACATTCATATATCCACAGTGTGCTTCACCACTCAGGAAAGTGTAGGACATTAAAATATCAATGATGTTTTAACATGTATCAAAAACACCATTGAAAATATAAAAGCCGATATCACCACCACATATAAATATTTATTTTTGTAGTTTACTTTAACATCGAGGGTAATTGTGAAAAACTTCGTAAGCCGCTATTCTTTACATATTTGTTTTTTATTTTTAGGGTTTTACGCATCTGCTGTTATTTTAGCTTATGCAGATAGTGAATCACATGACTTTTTATCGGTGCTAAACTCACTTGGCGTTTTCTTTGCCTCAGCTGGTGCAGTTGCTGCATTGCTTACTTTGTTTCATGTTGTCTACTCCAGAGAAGAAGATAAAGAAGAACACGAAGTTAACTATTTCAAATACACAATTTTCATCCTCGAACGACAAGCTATATTCATATCTATGTTTGAAGATAGGATCTCTCGGTTTCAGAACATCGAGGAGAAAAGCAGAGCTTTACAGCTCGAGTCACTAAAATTTGACGATACTCTCTGTGATGCAATTAGCATTGAAAAGAGCTTATGTTTGCTATCATCACCAAATACTGCATTATTATCAGAACTAGATCGCTGCCAGAGAGACTTTAAGTCACTTTCTCACACGATTACGCGAAGAAATAGTTTGTATATAAATGACTACCAGAGAAAAGTTCAGCACCATTTCTCTCCCGGAATTAATTTTAGTCAAGAGGAACTAGAAAAAATTGTAGGGAGTGCCCTGCTGCCTTCTCTCGTTGAATTTACCAATGAAATTTACCTGCAATTACCAAAGGTAAAAAAGCATATTGTTGATGTTAGTAACCAATTACATTCTGAGTTTAAGCGTAAATACCCTCATCAAAAACTTGTCGAGAGCCAATAATATGAACAAGCAACTTAAAATAAACTATTAATTCATGGTATTTCCAGAACCAATTAATTTCGGTGGTTATGACTGTTGTGCTTTAGTCCAGTAATCATGCTTTGCTAGCTCATTAGAACGGAACAATATATTGCGGTTAATGGCCGTAATTTCGAATAGCGAGCGTATTCAGACGATTGTGGATGGAACGTTCGAACCACACCTGCCCCGAGACAATTATCGGATAAGTTTTCTATTTCTCTGGATGGTCGCATAAAACTCTGTAGCAACGAGGCAATCCGCTGTTTTGCTGTGCCTCACTCAACTTAACCACTTACGCCACAACCGTCTGACTGGATATAAACGCCAACGACTGCCGGTTAAAGTGCTCCGGCTGCTCCACGTTGCAGACGTGGCCGCAGTTTTCGATGACGGCGAGCTGGCTGTAGGGATCGCGGGCGACCTGCTCGCGCACCGGGGCGATAAACATATGATCCTCCTCCCCCATCAGGTAGAGGGTCGGGATCGGCAGGGCGCGCTCACGGAAGTAGCGCATCAATGGATTGACCTCGGTGGCGAGGCGGAACCAGCGTTTGAACTCATTCTGGCAGAGCTTGCGGGCCTCGCGCACGAACAGGTTGCGGGACTCCTGATGGCGCTGGCGCGGCATGATGATGAAGGCAAACAACCGGTAGAGCCACATGTAGGGCAAAAAATGCTGGCCGAGGCGGCCGAGCTGCACCAGCACCCGGGAGCGGATGTCGAGGCGCAGGATGGCGCCGCCGAGCACCATGCTCTTGACCCGCTCCGGGCAGAGCTCCGCCAGGTGGCGAATGAGGATGGTGCCCAAGGAGATGCCGACAAAATGGGCACGGGGGATGCGCAGGTGATCGAGCAGGCGCAGTATGTCCTCGGTCACAGCGCGAAAGCTGTAGTGGCCCTGCACCACCTGCTGCAACTGGTTGGACTGGCCGTGGCCGCGCAAGTCCAGCAGCAACACGTTGAAGTGCTCCCGATAGGCGCGCAGTTGCTTGAACCAGATGGAGGAGCTGCCGCCTGCACCGTGCACGAACACCACCCAATCCCGCTCGGGACCCAGCTCGAAAGTCTTGTGGTACAACATCTTATGGGCTCCCGGGTGGTTGGGGGATATACTCGGTCGACATATTAACAGATGGGGCGCGCCCGATGAATATGCTGCTGCTCATCATTGGACCAGCATGGAGTATCGTATGACGCTCATATCCTTGCGTGAATTTCTGCTCAGCCAACCCGGCGCCACCGAAGATACGCCGTTCGGCCCCGAAATCCTGGTCTATCGCATCGCCGGCAAGATGTTCGCCCTGGTGGACTGGCAGGCCGAGCCCCTTACCATCAATCTCAAATGCGAGCCGGAACTGGCGCTCTTGCTGCGAGAGATCCACCCCGAGGTGAAACCGGGCTGGCACATGAACAAGCAGCACTGGAACACGGTCACCCTGGAGGGCGGTCTCGACGCCGAGCTGTGGCAGGGTTGGATAGTGCACTCCTATGAGCGGGTGGTGGCGGGTCTGCCCAAGGCCAAACGCCCCCAGGCCCCGACCATCCATCCCAAACCATGAGCCCTCCCATGTCTGACGCCTCTCAATTCCAAAACCCAGCCACATACCAAGTCGTTCCCCTGGACGAGGGTCATATCCCGGCCCTGCTCGCCCTGTTCGAGCAGTCGGTGCGCCAAACAGGCCCTGAGCACTACAGTCCCGAACAAGTGGAGCAGTGGGCTCAAGGGGCCAGCCATCCCGGTCTTGCGGCCCAGTTGCGCGAGCACCACGGCTGGGTCATCACATGTGTAAAGCCGCAAGGTGAGGGGCACATGGCAGGAGAAGAGACGACAAAATCCGCGCCCCTTGGCTTTGTGACCCTGAGCGATGACGGCCACCTGAGCCTGCTCTATGTGAGCCAGCATCATCAGCGACAGGGGCTGGGGGGCCGTCTGCTGGAGACCGCCATGCAATTTGCCCGGCGCCGCAGCCTGCCTCTGCTCACCACGGAGGCGAGTGCCTTCAGCCTGGGGCTCTTCTTGCGCCACGGCTTTGAGCAGACCGGATTGGAAACCGTTGAACGGGGCGGAGTCAGTTTTATCCGTCATCGCCTGCACTGCCGCTTGCCAAGCCAGGGGTAGCCACTAAAATACGGCCCACTTTCCACAGATTGAATGAAGGCAGCCATCATGGTGGTAGAGAGCGAAGGGTACATTGCGCTGATCGAGTATCTGGTCGAGAGTCTGGCCCTGTTCGAAAGCCAGCAGGCGGGCACGGGCAGCCAGACCATCGATGATCTGGTGAGCGGCCGGGTAGCCGACAACCTGATGACCATCTGCGAGCAAAACCCCCAGCTCGACGCCAAGGTGCGTTTTCTCATCATGCAGGAGGCCGACGCCGTGGTCGCCGATCTGGAAGAGGTGCTCTCCGCGGTCTGGCTGCGCGCCCCCACGCCGGCCCAGCAAGCCTTCCTCGATGAATTCATCGATCTCATCAAGAACCTGTTCGACAGCGCCATCCGCTAACGCTGATTGGCTCGTCCCGCACGGTGCCTCGTCAACCCGCTGATTGCTCCGCGATACTACGCAGCAGACATGCAGCAGACATGAAAAGGGCCGCCTCTGGGGCAGCCCTGCTTGCTATCATTTTCAATTCATCGCGCTTGTCTAAGTTGAATGAATCTCGAGGCAAGAAAAATGTGTCTGGTCTTGGCTGCCGTCCTTGGTAGCTACCTGTTTAGTCAGCGCCAGTTCAGTTAAGTTCCCCGTCGTGACAGATTTTTTTCAATTTTCTTTCCGTTTCACTCGTTTCTTTGTGTTTCTCTCGTCTAGCCATTAAAAAGGGGCCTGAACGGCCCCTTTTTAGCATGCTTTTTGCACTCAGTGATTCAGGCTGGGGGGCAGACAGACCCCGATCCCCCCGAGGCCACAGTAGCCTTCCGGGTTCTTCTCCAGATATTGCTGGTGGTAATCCTCGGCATAGTAGAAGGGAGCCAGCGGCAGGATGCGGGTGGTGATGGTGCGCCCGTCACCGCTCGCCGCCATGGCCTGCTGGAAGGCAGCCAGGCTCTGCTGGGCGATGGCTTCCTGGCTCTCGTCCCCGACGAAGATCACCGAGCGATACTGGGTGCCCACATCCCCGCCCTGGCGCATGCCCTGGGCCGGATCGTGCTGCTCCCAGAACAGCTTGAGCAGGGCGCCGTAGCTGATGACCTTGGGATCGAAGATCACCTGCACCGTCTCCGCATGACCGGTCAGACCGCTGCACACCTCCTTGTAGGTGGGGTTCGGGGTCAGCCCCCCCTGATAACCGGCGGCGGTGGAATAGACGCCAGGCTGCTGCCAGAACAGGCGCTCCACGCCCCAGAAGCAACCCATACCAAACCAGGCGGACTCCAGCCCCTCGGGCCAGGGTCCCTGAGTCGGATGGCCATTGACCGCGTGCTGCTGGCCAATCACCAGCGCCTCACGTCGACCCGGCAGCGCCTCTGCCGGTGAAATAATCTGCTCCATATGCCCTGTCCTTGTATAAAACTCGCGAAATGCCGCGACTGACGAAAAGGAGTATCGAAGATAACAGGTTATGGCATGGGATCAACTTGGCCGGACGCCGCCTGACCCACGCCAGTTTCCCGTCCTCTCCCCTCCCCCTGGAGGAGATAAATGGCAGCAACAGCCACCAAATCAATATTTAGTCTTGATTTGTGAATTTATTTTCATATATTGAGCAAATTGCTGTTTTTTTATGGAAGAAGTCTCAAGTGCGTGAACGCGAACCCAGCCTGGTCTATGCCTTTCGGCAATCCACCCCCTATGTCAACGTGCACAGAGGCGCCACCTTCGTGCTGATGATGGGGGGCGAAGCCATCTGCCACCCCAACTTTGCCAACATCGTCACCGACATCGCCCTGTTGCAGACCCTCGGCATCCGGCTGGTACTGGTGTTCGGCTCCCGCCCGCAGAACGACGAGGCGCTGGCCCGGGCCGGCATCGAGGCGCAGTACCACAAGCGCATCCGGGTCACCGACGATCAGAGCTTCGACCTCATCAAACAGGTGTGTGGCGGGCTGCAGTACGACATCACGGCCCAGCTCTCCATGGGGATCGCCAACACCCCCATGCAGGGGGCACGCCTGAGCGTGGTGAGTGGCAACTTCGTCACCGCCCAGCCGCTCGGGGTGGAGGATGGCGTCGACTACTGCCACAGCGGCCGGGTGCGCCGCATCGATGTGGAGGGGATCCGTCGCCAGCTGGATCAGCAGGCCATGGTGCTCATCTCCCCCATCGGCTGCTCGGTCACCGGCGAGAGCTTCAACCTGAGCTCGGAAGAGGTGGCGCGGCGGGTCGCGGTGGATCTCAAGGCCGACAAGCTCATCTGTTTCAGCAGCACCCAGGGGGTCATGGACCGCCACGGCGAGGCCATCTCCGAGCTCTTCCCCGAGCAGGCCGAAGAGCTCCTGGTGGAGCTGGAGCAGGCGGGAGAAGAGATGTCCGGCACCGCCCGTTACCTGCGCGCGGCCATCGCTTCGTGTCGCGGCGGCGTTCCCCGCTCCCACCTGGTGAGCTATCAGGATGACGGCGCCATGCTGCAGGAGCTGTTCAGCCGTGACGGCCTCGGCACCCAGATAGTGCGCGAAAGTGCCGAGCGGGCGCGGGCCGCCGCCATCGAGGACATCGGCGGCATCCTGGATCTCATTCGCCCGCTGGAAGAGGAAGGCATACTGGTGCGCCGCTCCCGCGAGCAACTGGAGATGGAGATCGACAAGTTCACCATCATCGAGCGGGACGGTCTCATCATCGGCTGCGCCGCCCTCTACTGCTTCATGGAGGAGGCCATGGCCGAGATGGCCTGCGTCGCCATCCACCCGGATTACCGCAACTCCAACCGTGGAGATCAGCTGATCGCCAAGGTGGCCGAGCGGGCCAAACGGCTCGGCATCGAGCGTCTGTTCGTGCTCACCACCCGCTCCATTCACTGGTTCCGGGAACGGGGCTTCGAGCCGCTGGAGGTGGAAGACTTGCCGGTGGCACGCCAGCGCTTCTACAACTGGCAGCGCAGATCCAAGGTATTGTCCAAGACAATCGCGTAACTCTTTGTACGAAGCATTTAGCTAACTGATTGATCTTGTGCCTGGTTCCTGTCGATTGTTGATTTTTTTGCAAACTCGATTGACAGTGCATTCCAGTGCAGGGTATTTCTACATGCACGCCACCTCAGGGTGGCACCAGAAGAGGAGCGCTGCCCAGGCAGCCCAAGGGAGGACGCCAGCGTCCGGTGAACTTGGGTCAGGGGGAGCAGCGCCGAGACGAGGCGGGTCGCTGGAGACCACCACGTCGGCTGCGGGGGCTGAATCCCCCGGGTTGTCATCGGTCGTGTGCATCCCACAGGCATCCATCAGGATGTCTGTGGGATGGGCACCGCGGATGGAGTGCTTCTGGCCGGGACCCTCGTGTTTTCCTGCCATTTATCGCCTCCTCCTCTCTTTTGCCTGCTGAAACCGGATTTTCACCTTGAGACAGGAGTATGTTATGAGCCAGATCAACGTCGCCAAGTTCGGCGGAACCAGTGTCGCCGATGCCGCGGCCATGAACCATTGTGCCGACGTGGTACTGGCCAATCCGGCGACCCGGGTGGTGGTGCTGAGTGCCAGCGCCGGCGTCACCAACCTGCTGGTGAGTCTGGCGCAAGGGGAACTGGACGAGGCGGGTCAGGATGCCCAGCTCGCCCGGCTCGCCGACATTCAGCAAGCCATACTGACGGCGCTGGGGGAACCCGGCGATGTGAGCGCCATCATCCACGCTCAGCTCGCCGAGATCCGGACCATGGCCCGTCAGGCCCAGTTGCACACGGACGCTGAACTCGCCGACAGGCTCATCGCCTGCGGTGAACTGATGTCGACTCGCCTCTTTACCGAGCTGCTGCACCAGCGCGGCGTCAAGGCCCAGTGGCAGGATGCGCGCCAGCTGATGCGCACCGACAGCCGCTTTGGCAAGGCGAGCGTGGATCTCGCCGCCACCCGCACTCTCTGCCAGGCCAGCCTGGGGCCCCTGCTTGGCGACAGCCTGGTCATCACCCAGGGCTTCATCGGCGCCGACGGCGACGGCCGTACCACCACCCTGGGACGCGGGGGCTCCGACTACAGCGCGGCCCTGCTGGCCGAGGCGCTGGATGCCAGCAGCATTGAGATCTGGACCGACGTGCCCGGCATCTACACCACGGATCCGCGCCTCGTCACCCGGGCCCGCCCCATTCCCGAAATCAGCTTCGTGGAGGCGGCCGAGATGGCCACCTTCGGCGCCAAGGTACTGCATCCGGCCACCCTGCAGCCGGCCCTGCGCCAGGACATTCCGGTCTTCGTCGGCTCCGCCAAGGATCCGGCTGCAGGCGGCACCTGGATCCGCGCCAGCACCACCACCAACCCGCTGTTCCGGGCCGTGGCCCTGCGCCGCTCCCAGGTGCTGGTCACCCTGCACAGCCTCAACATGTTCCACGCCTACGGCTTTTTGGCCGAAGTGTTCGGCATCCTGGCGCGCCATCGCATCTCGGTGGATCTCATCACCACCTCCGAAGTGAGCGTGTCGCTCACCCTGGATCACACCGGCAGCCAGAGCAACGGCGAACCCATCCTCGGCGACAAGGTGCTGGCGGAGCTGGGGCAGTTGTGCAAGGTCGAAGTGGAAACGGATCTTGCACTGGTGGCCCTCATCGGCAACCGCATGAGTGAGGCAGCCGGGGTCGGCAGCCGGGTATTTGATGCCATCCGCGAGCACAATATCCGCATGATCTGCTACGGCGCCAGCGCCCATAACCTCTGCTTCCTGGTCAAAGAGAGCGAGGCGGGCCACATCGTCAACCGTCTCCATCAGGAGCTGCTCGACTGAGCCCAATGACGACAATCCTCCATCAACAAGAAGAGGGGGCCCCGGGCCCCCGTGAGGGTTTTGTGAAGGGGAAACCCCGGGGGGGCGCCCCGAGTAGGGCGAAAGCCTGGACGGCCTGTGGCAGCAGATGCTCCCTGATGGGGTCGCGCAAAGCCGCGAGCCGCGCGAGCAAGCCCTGCTGACCGAGCCCGGCCTCTTCGTCGCTCAGGCTGGCTGCGAGGGATGGATAGTGATCCCGCACCGCCCTCTCCAGCCAGTCGAGACGACGCAACGTGAGGGGGCCGCAGCTCTTGCCGCCGAGATCGTCGTCGATATCGAGCCGATGGCTGCGATACATATCCTGCCACCAGTTGGCCGCCAGCGCTTCGTCACTCTCGAGGGCGGTGCGCCAGCGCGCCAGCAGCGCCTGCATCCGGGCCAGCACGGCGGGATTGGCCCCTTCCCGGTGCAGGTATTGCAACTCGTCCGTGGCCCAGGCGAGGCAGAGGGTGCGCCAGTGGTGAAACAGCGGCAGGGGATCCGCCTCGTCCAGCCAGAGACCGGAGAGGGTACGGGTCTCCAGCCGCTCGGGTACATGAAACTCGGGATCGGACAGGCCGTTGGAGTTGAATTCGTGGCGGGGATCGAAGGGCCACATGTAACCAAAGTCGAACACCGAGATCTGCTGGCCGTCATCGAGCAGGTTGCCCGGGCTCGGATCCCAGTCAAACCAGCCCCAGCGGGCCAGCTCCGCCTGCACCGCCAGCATCTGCGCCAGATTGCGCCGGTTCAGGGTCTTGACGGGATCCCCCCTGAGCCAGGGGGAGACCAGCACCCCGGCCCGGGCCGAACCGAAGCAGGTGCAGACCACGTGGGAGAGGATGGTGGGGTGCAACTCTCGCAGGGTTTCAATCTCCCGGCGCCGCTCCAGCTCGGTCAAGAAGGCGGTCTGACCGTCCACATTGGCCACCAGGGAGTCGGCCCTGCGCCGCTTGAGGCACCAGTGATGACCCTCGACTTTCAGATGAAACACTTCGGCGGTGAGGCCGTGGCGATAGACCCTGAGCACATCAGGGTGATCCTCGGTCAGCTTGAGCAATTGGGCCAATGGCTGGGGACAGTCGCGTTCACGCCCGATCCGGATCTCCTCTTTGCGCTCCAGCATCTGGAGCAGCCTTGCCTGACGTGCCGCAACCTTAGGATTCATACATGTACCTCCGACCGTTATTGAGAGACTAAGCAGCAAGACAGAGGCAAACCAGCGGCAAACGCTCATGATGCCGTTTTCATCACAGAATCAATCCGGCCTCTGGATCGGGATCACAATTTGCAAGTCAATACAGTCACACAATATTCATCTTTCGGTCATTAAATTGACATCAAGGAACCCACCCAGCACCATCGGGTCAAAATAGATGCAGCCATGGCTGCGAACCCCGCTCCAAGGATGAGCTTTTTATGAATGCCCCCCAGTTCGGTCACAGCCCTCCCTCCCGTCTCTCCAGGCTGCTGTTTGGCCTGCTCAGTGCACTCTTGCTGCTGACCCTGGCCCTGCCCCTGCTCAATCCCATCGGCTGGCTCGGGCGAGCCGAGCCGCTCATCCTGGGGCCCGCCGATCAACCCATCGCCACCCTCAACCGCCACTCCCTGCTCTACAAGAGCGACAGCCGCGGCCTCTATCTGGTGGTGAGCAGTCAGTGGCAGTTGCTCAAGCCCCTGCAGCCGGGGGACAAGGTGCGGGTGGAGCTGCTCAACGACAAGGGGGTGCGCATCGATCAGTTGAGTCAGGCGGTGGACAAGCGTCAGAAGTGTCGCAAGGAGCGCTGCACCCTGGATCTCAACAGCACCCTGCGGGCGCCGGATGATGCCCTGGACAGCCGCTATCAGCTGCGCATCGGCCTGCTGCTCAAGGAGAGGCCCGAGAGCGGTGAGTACAGCCAGATCCTGCAGACCCTGCCGGAGCGTGGCTTCAACCTCGTCTACCTGATGACCAGCCTGCTGCTGGTGCTGCTGGTGAGCGCCACCGTGCTGCGGGCGCTGCTGCCACGCCTGCGCCAGAGTCCGGCGTCACGGGTGCTGGGCAGCCTGCTGCTCGGCAACCTCACCTTCGTGCTGCTGCACGGCTTCGTGGTGTTCAAGCTCGGGGAGTTTCTGCTCTGGTCAGGCTTTCGGCCGGAGCACTACTACCTCGCCTGGGGCAGCATGGTGCTGGGCTGGAGCCTGTGTGCCCTGGCGGGCTTCAACCTCTACATGGGGCTGGTGTTCACGGCGCTTTCCGGCATCGGTCTGCTCGCCAACTTCATGAAGATAGCCATCTACGGGGTGCCCCTTGGCGGGGACGATCTCGGCAACCTGCTGGCGCTCGTTCATATCCTGCTCGATCAGCACCCCGTGTTGCCGGTGCTCGGCGCCCTGGGGCTGCTCTACCTGTGCTGGCGTTTCGCCCTCTCCCGCTGGATCCTGCGCGCCAGCGCCGCCACCGTCGCCTTCTTCGCCCTCTGCGTGTTCGCGACCCAGACCAGCAACAAGCTGCTCGGGGCCAACGTGCGCTACGTGGACAGGGCGGTGAACTACCACAGGGACATCATCCGTGCCGGCCCCGGCCTCTACGTCTTCAACCTGGTGGACGAGATGCTGCAAAGCGGCAACGTCTTTCGCTACCCCTTGCAGATCAACGATCGCACCCCCGAGCTCGCCCGGCCCGGTACTCTCCAGGCCTCCCAGCCCCCGCGCTTCGATCTGGTGATCGTGCTGCAATACGAATCGCTCTGGCTCGACTGGCAGGGCAGGATCTGTGCCCCGGCCCCCACCCTGAGCCTGCCTGCCGGCGTGCAGCAATGGCACAAGACCATCCACTCCCCCACCACGGGGGGCATGACGGTGCTGGCGGAGTTCGAGATGAATACCGGCTTGCCGGTGGGGCTGCTCAAACAGGGGGTGGTGCCCTACTACTACCTCTCGGAGCAGGTGCCGGGGCTGGCCCAGAGCGCCAGGCAGAGCGGCTATCAGACCCTGTTCGTTCACCCCTATGTGGAGAAGTTCTGGGGCCGCGCCAAGGCCATTCCGGCGCTCGGCTATCAGGAGCGCTGGTTCGATACCCGCTTCAGCAGCCTGGAGCACAAGGGGCTCTACATCTCCGACGATGCCCTCATCGATCACCTGCTCAAGCGCAGCGAGCAGGATGACAAGCCGCTGTTCGCCTATGCGGTCACCATGCAGGGCCATGGCCCCTTCGACGGGGATCGCTACCAGGCCCAGCAGCGAGGCGGAGCCTGCCCGGATCAGAGCGCGGCAGACCAGCAGCTGCTCAACACCTACTACACCGGGGTGGTGGATGCCATGGCCTCCCTGGAGCGGCTGCTCAAGAGCCTGGACAACTCAGGCAAACGCTATCTGGTGGTGGCCTTCGGGGATCACCAGCCGTTCTTGATGTCGGCGGGCAAGGGCATTCACGGCGCCAAGCCGCCCCGGGATGCCGCCTACCAGATCCCCATGATGGCCTTCACCCGCAGCGATAGCGGAATAGCACTCGAGCGCCAGTTCGCCCCGGTGCGCCAGCTCTATCAGATGGGACAGGCTACCCGCGCCCTGCTGGCCGGCGATCTCGCCCCCATCCCGGATCTGCCCCTGCTCCACCCCGTGCTCGGGGAAGAGAAGGGGTTCGATCCCTCCCCCCTGGTGCCCCAGATCCGGGCGAGCTTCAAAGCCGATGCCCTGCCTTGATCCCCCGACCAGAATGTAAAAGAGGCCGCCACTGCGGCCTCTTT
Source organism: Aeromonas intestinalis (assembly GCF_054052485.1). Taxonomy (NCBI): domain Bacteria; kingdom Pseudomonadati; phylum Pseudomonadota; class Gammaproteobacteria; order Aeromonadales; family Aeromonadaceae; genus Aeromonas; species Aeromonas intestinalis. The sequence continues at coordinate 138,300 of NZ_JBSTYK010000011.1, read as the reverse complement.
TTATTCCCCTGTCAGTCGCTCCCCTGACCTGCCTTCCACTAGCACAACCAGGATTCCAGCAGGGTCAGCCGCTGCTCATCGACGTCCAGCTCGACTTGGATACCGAGTGGCAGGGTCAGCATGGGGTGAGTGTGGGCGCAGTCGAACTCCGCCAGTATAGGGAAGCGCGGCTCCCCCACCACCTCCAGCAGGATGTCGAGCGGCCGCTTGCCACTGCCTTGATCATTGAACAGCTCGTGCTTGCCGAGAATGAGGGCTCCGATGCGATCGAATACTCCGCACAGCTTGAGGTGGGCGAAGGCGCGCTCCACCGTCTCCGCCGTCTTGAGGCTGTCCTCCAGCAGCAGAATATCGCCAGACTCAATTTGCGGCATGTAAGGAGAGCCCCAGACGCCTGCCAGGGTATTGAGGTTGCCGCCGATAAGCCGCCCCCGCACCTTGCCCGACCCCACCGAGATCAGCCGATTGGGCTGGCACGCCTTGGCCCGACTCTGGTGCTCCCAATCGAGCCGCTCGTCACTCCAATGCGCTGGCGTCGGCAAGACATGGGGGACGGCGGCCCCATCGGCCATGCAGACGTGCTTAAAACCGGCCAGCGTCTCGTCCACCAGGGGCGGCAACTCGCCAAACGACGCCACCAGCGCCGGACCGTAGAAGGTAACCAGGCCCGTCTTGGCGTGGATGCCGAGCAGCAGGGCCGTCACATCCGAATAACCGATGAGGATCTTGGGATCCCGTTTCAGTGCCTCGTAATCGAGATAGGGCAGCAGGGAGTTGGCATTGCTGCCGCCGATGACCGACATGATGGCGCGCACCTTAGGATCGCGGATGAGGGCATTGAGCTCATCGGCCCGGGCGGCGATAGCGCCGGAGCGCCAGTGGTCCTGCACGCCGGTCAGGCTGCCAGCCCTCAGCTTGAAGCCCTGCGCCGTCAGATAGGCCTTGGCACGCTCGAACCGGTGCGGCGCCCAGGCGGTGGCCGCGCTGGAGGGGGAGAAGAAACCGATGGTATCGCCGGGTTTTAGCCCGGCGGGCTTGAGCAATGGCATGGGAAAGCCTCCGTCCTGTTGGCCTCTGCGCCGGGATCGGCGCAATTCTGAGTGGGCCTCATCCTAATCCACTGTTTTCCCCGCCGACAAGGGTGAAAGCCCCTGCCAGCAGGCGCTTTTTGTTTAGATAAATCAAACAAGCTCATCAATTGGTGAAGAAAAATTGAACATCTCTGTCGATCCGTGACGCGCGACCTCATCCTGCCGGTGCTCATCAGACCAGCGTGCTGCCCCGCAGCGCCGATCCCGCCCCGACAATGACGAGCGCCGAGGCACAAAAAAGCCGATCCAGGGATCGGCTCTCACAACTGGGCGGTCTGTAGCCAGGGGAGTGACTAGATCACCACGGCGGTGCCGCTGATGCTGACCATCAGCATGCTGCCGTTCTGGCCCACCACTTCGTAATCCATGTCGATACCGACCACGGCATTGGCGCCGAGGGCCGCAGCCCGCTCTTTGAGCTCCCCGAAGGCGATCTCCCGGGCGCGGGCCAGTTCCTTTTCATAGGCGCCGGAGCGGCCGCCGATGATGTCGCGAATGCCGGCGAACAGGTCCTTGAACACGTTGGCGCCGAGGATGGCCTCGCCCACGACGATGCCGCGATATTCACGAATGGGTTTGCCTTCCAGAGTGGGGGTCGTTGAGAGGATCATGGGGTCTCCTGTGGGGTCATTGTGTGCGCCGATGCGCCGTCAGCGTCAGGTTAGCAGGTCTGCCGCGATAGCATAAGCCGGCTCCTACCATGTGAGGAGATGGCAAGCACATGATTTGACAGTCAAATGCCATCTATACTCCCCACGTGCGAACAACCCCTTTATCACAGGAGCGTGACCAAGATGACCAGCCTTGATGCCAGAAGCCCCCTCATCCCCCGGCTAATGCTGCCCCTCGCCCTCTTCACCGCAGCCCCAAGCCAGGCAGGCGGCCTCTATCTGTACGAAACCGGCACCGACGATCTGGGGCTTGCCACCGCGGGCATGGCCGCCCGGGCCCAGGATCCCAGCGTCCAGCTGATGAACCCGGCTGGCTTGAGCCATCTGGAGGGACGCCAGCTCACCGTCGGCGGCCAGCTGCTCTACGGGGACGCCCCCTACGATCTGGACGATCCCGCCCAGTCGGACGTCGATACCGTCATCGGCTGGTTCCCCGCCGCCTCCTTCTACTACAGCCAGCAGCTCGACGAGCGCTGGTCCGTCGGCTTTGCCACCTATGGCAACTTCGGGCTGGGGCTGGACTACGGCGACTGGGCGGGCAAGCAGCAGATCAAGGAGGCCACCCTGCTCGCCCTCACCATGCAGCCGTCTCTGGCCTATCGCATCGATGAGCACTGGTCCCTCGGCGCGGCCCTTGGCGTCAACTACGGCCTGTTCGCCCTCACCCGCGACACGAATAACGGGGAGAACAAGGAGGATGACAGCGACTGGGCCCTCAACGGCAAGCTGGGGGTGCTCTATGAATTCAATCAAGGGACCCGCATTGGCCTGGGTTACACCAGCGAGGTGAAGTATCACTTCAACATCGACCGCGACATTCCCCTGCCCAGCCTGCCCGGCGAAAGCGCCCGCCTCTCGGTCACCGGCCTGGTCAACAGCCCCCAGCAATTGATGCTGAGCGCCTACCATCAGCTCACCCACGACTGGGCCATCATGGGCAACCTCGGCTGGCAGGACTGGAGCAAGTACAACAGTAACGAGGTCGCCCTGCCCGGGCGCGTCATCACCGACAAGGGGATGTACAAGGACACCTACCACCTGGCGCTGGGGGTTCAGCACACGCTGACCCCCCAGTGGACCCTCAACGGCGGCATCGCCTATGACAGCAGCGCCTACGAGGATCAGCAGAACACCTCACTGACGGTGCCAAGCGGCGCGGCCGTGCGCCTTGGCACCGGCGCCCGCTACGCCTTCAACCCGCAAGACAGCCTCGGCGTGGCATTCGAATACCTGCACATGGACGGCTCAAGCGTCGATCTCGGTGGCCTCTCCGGCCACTATCCTGACCCGAACTTCTACTTCTTCGCCGTCAACTACCACAGGCGTTTCTGACCCTCTGCGCAAAAAAAAACCGCTCACGAGAGCGGTTTTTTTATCGGTGAACTGACGCCGCCGACTCCTGGCGCAGATAACCGCCCTGGGTCAGGATGCCGTAGGCCACATAGATGTAGCCCAGCAGCTCGATCCCTTCCTGCAATGGCGTCTTGAACTCGAAGGCCATCTCCACCCCCAGGATCTCGTTCCACAGCAGGGAGCCACTGCCAAACATCCGGCTGAACACCGTCACCAGCAGCAGGCCAAAGAGGGTGAAGAGGGCGCTGCGGTGGCGTACGAACCGGGCGGCCCCGTGCAGCAGCGTCTGCCAACCCTGGCGCCAGCTGTGCCTCAAAGTCATCATGGCCAGCAGCAGGGCAGGATAGATCCAGAAGCCGTGCCGGATCATGTCAAAGAAGATGTCCAGTTCGCGGATCAGCAGGCAGCCGAAGAAACCGGCAAGCAACCAGAGGAAGGCGCGCACTTCCGGCAACGCCCTGCCCTTCCAGTAGAGGCCGATGACGATGGCCAGCAGGACGCCTTCTTGCAGCAGTTCGGTGATGGAGGTCTCCCCCACCCCGTTGTGGAGCCAGCGCAGATCGAGGGCCACGGTGAGGGTCGGGATCAGGGTGAGCAGCAGCAGGGACAGGATGTCGCAGGCCGCCAGCAGGAGGGTTCTCAGGGGTTCGGCGACTCCGGCCGGGCAATGCTCCTCGCAAGACGTTGGATTCACGATGGGATCTCGTCGATATCGGGAAAGTGAAAGGCCCGCCGGGAGAGGCGGGCCCTGAGCGGTATCAGTGCAGCTTCATGCTCGGGCGCAGCACCCGGTTGATGCGCCCCACCAGCATGATGAGGCCGGTCTTGATGTAGCCGTGCAGGGCCACCTGGTGCATGCGATACAGGCTGATATAGACCATGCGGGCGATATAACCCTCCACCATCATGGAGCCGCGCATCAGGTTGCCCATCAGGCTGCCCACGGTGGAGAAGCGGCTCAGCGATACCAGCGAGCCGTGGTCGTGGTAGAGGTAGGGCTTGAGCTCGCCGCCGTTCATCATCGCCAGGATGTTCTTGAACGCCTGGGTCGCCATCTGGTGGGCAGACTGGGCACGCGGCGGCACGAACTTGCCATCCGGTTGCGGGCAGGCGGCGCAGTCACCGATGACGAAGATGTGATCGTCACGGGTGGTCTGCAGGGTCTCTTTCACCACCAGCTGGTTGATGCGGTTGGTCTCAAGACCCGCGATCTCCTTCATGAAATCCGGTGCCTTGATGCCGGCAGCCCACACCATGAGGTCTGCTTCAATCAGCTCGCCATCCTTGGTGTGCAGCCCATCGCTGGTGGCTTCGGTGATCATGGTGGCGGTGCGCACATCCACCCCGAGTTTCACCAGCTCCTGATGAGCGGCGCCGCTGATGCGCTCCGGCAGCGCCGGCAGGATGCGGGGACCCGCCTCCACCAGCGTCACCTTGAGGCTTTCGGTAGTGAGGTTCTTGAAGCCGTAGGCGTAGAGCTGTTCCACCGCGTTGTAGAGCTCGGCGGAGAGCTCCACCCCGGTGGCGCCGCCGCCAACGATGGCGATCTTCACCTTGTCGCCGGGCTGGTATTCGGTGGCGAACTGCAGGAAGCGGTTCATCATGCTGTTGTAGAAGCGATGAGCCTGGGAGGGGCTGTCCAGGAAGATGCAGTGATCCTTGATGCCCTTGGTGTTGAAGTCGTTGGAGACCGAACCGATGGCCATCACCAGGTAGTCATAGGGCAGCTCGCGCTCGTGCACCACCAGCTCACCGTTCTCGTCGTGAATGGGGGCCAGCACGATGCGTTTGTCGTCGCGCTTGATGTCGGTCAGGCTGCCGAGCTGGAACTCGAAGCCGTGGTTCTTGGCGTGGGACTGGTAGCTCAGGGCATCGATGCCCGCGTCCATGGAGCCGGTGGCCACTTCGTGCAGCAAAGGTTTCCACAGGTGGGTGCGGTTGCGATCCACCAGGGTCACCTTGGCCTTGTTCTTCTTGCCCAGCTTGCGGCCCAGACTGGTCGCGAGCTCGAGACCGCCGGCGCCGCCGCCAACAACGACAATATTCATCATGATGATTTTCCCTTAGTTCCTCAAAACGAAAGGGAGCCATTGGCTCCCTGAAACGAAATTGGTCGACGTGATAGCGCAGGCTCAGGCTTCTTTGAAGGCCTTCATCCGTTGCAGATGGTGCGAGATGTTCTTGAATTTATGGGTCTCGCGCTCATCCCATACGATGTCGTAATAGTTCTTCAGTTCACGCTCAGTGGCCCGATTATCGCGGATTTCATCCTGAACGGAAAGGATGCACAGGCAGTTTCCTGAATTTTTATTACGAAATTCGGTTACACACTTGGTGCCGATATCTTCGTACTCTTCCGGCCTGTCTATCTTGCCCTGCATGCTGTGCGCCGGGTCGAGATTGGGGTTGAAGATCACCTGCTTGATGCCGCACAGAAAACCGATCCGCTCGCTCCAGTAGCCGCCGAGACCGACGCCACAGATGAGGGGCTTGGGGTCCGTGCTCATGTCGAGCTGCTTCTTCACTTCCTTGAGCAGGTGGCTCATGTCGTGACGGGGATGAACCGTGCTGTAGTGCACGAAGCGCACATCATCATCGATAAACTGCAATTGCAGCACTTTCTCATGATTGCCCGGGCTGGTGGCATCGAAGCCATGCAGGTAGATGATCATGGGTAAGACCTCGGAAACTGTGTCGGTTCTATCGAAACTACTCCAGCGGCGGGGCCGCGCGCCACCAAAACATCCAACTTTCTTGCTTTGGATCACGCCGGTTGCCGCCGGAAAAACCTTTTTCCTCCCGAATTGAGCAGAGAACGTGCAACAAAGCGCCGCCCAGCCCCCTCAGCCCAGTCGAAGATCCCGCCGCGAGCGGCGACGGGAGCTCACTCAGTCCAGCGCCTGCTCGAAGCGAGCGACCGCCTCCGCCACCAGGGCCAGACTTCCCTGCCAGAACGCCGCCTCGCGGATATCCTGCCCCAGGTGTTTTTCCACCAGCGCCTCGGCGCTCATGCGACCAGTGTCTTGCAGCAGGGCGCGATAGGCCTGGGCCACGTTAGTTTCACCTGCGCCCTTGCGGGCCATCAACTGGTGATAGACCCCGAGACTGAACAGGTAGCCGAACAGATAGGGGTAGTTGTAGAACCCGAAGCCCGCGATGGAGAAGTGCGCTTTGGCGGCCCAGAACAGCGGGTGATAACGCGCCAGACTCTCTTCGTACCAGCGTCCCCAGGCCTCGTCGGTCAGGGCGCTGAGTCTTGCGGCCGACACATAGCCCCCCTTTCGCTCCGCCACCAGGGCCTGCTCGAAGTCGAAGCGGGCCGGGATGTTGACCAGGAAGGTGGCGGCGCCGTCGGCCTCGGCCCAGGCGATGGCCAAGCGCTCCTCTGACGTCTGCGCCTGCTCGAACAGGGCGCGGCGCACCAGGGTCTCGGCGAAGATGGAGGCGGTCTCGGCCAGCGTCATGGGGTAGCTGCGCTGGCTCATGGGCAAGTCCCGGATGAGCCAGTTGTGCCAGGCATGGCCGAGTTCGTGGGCGAGGGTGATGACGTTGTCCATGGTACCCGCGTAAGTGATGAAGACCCGCGGCTCCACCGGATCGGCGAACTTGGTGCAGTAGGCGCCGGTGCGCCGGTTCGGGGTAGGGGCGGCGTCAATCCAGCCCCGCTCGGCCATCATGCTGGCGAACGCCCCCATCTCGGGATCGAAGGCGGTGAAGGCCTGGGCGATAAGCGCGATGGCCTCCTCGAAGGGGATGGCCCGGTTGCTGACCGCAGGGGGCGGCGCAAACAAATCCTCCGGCCCCGGCACCGCAATGCCGAGCTTGCCGGCCATCAGGGTCAGCGCCCGCTGGCCCAGCCCCCGTGCCTGATAGGTCTCGGCCATCAGGGTATCCAGGGTGGCACGATCGATATGGCTCTGGTGACAGGAGAGGTCCAGGGCATCGAGCAGACGCGTCTTGCCACGCTGGCGAGCCAGCTCGAGGCGCCAGCCGTTGAGGGCATTCAAGATGGCGGCCACCGTCTCCTGCTCCCCCGCCCAGCCATCGCTGATGGCATCGAACGCCGCCTTGCGCAGTGCCCTGTCCGGGCTCGACAGCAGATTGCTCGCCTCTGCCAACCCCATCTCGCGGCCACCGATGGAGAGGCGAATTTTACCCACCAGATCGTTGTAGAGGTTGCCCCAGCCGTGCAGGCCATCGGTGCCAAGCCCTATCACCAGCTGCTCCGCCTCCACCGGCAGGCGCTGATCCTGCAGTCGCCGCTCGTGGCGCAGGCGGTAATCCTCCTCCCCGAGCAAGGGGTCTTGCATCAGTTGCCCAAATTCGGTCTCAGGCAGCCCCAGCATCAGATCCTCCACCGGCGCCAGGGCCTTGAAGAGATCGGCGTTGAGGGCGCGTGCCCGGGAGGCCAGCTGCTTGGCCAGGGGATCCAGGGCATCCTGACTGCCCTTCGAGGCCGCCAGCACCGCCACGTTCCAGCCGATGTTGCGAATGCGCTGCGCCCGCAGGCGAACCTCGCGCAGGAAATCCTGCAGTGCCTCCCCGTTGTCCCGCACGCCGGCCAGCTGGCCGATGAAGGCATCGAGTTCCGCCAGGCTGGCACGGGCCAGGCTCATGTCCGCCTCCAGCACGCTGCTGTCGAGGGAGGGATAGATATGCTGGTTTTGCCACTGCTGGGGATATTGAATGGGTTGCATCGTTGACTCGTGTTGATTCGTTATCAAAAAATGACGTGGCCCGACGCTGCGGACCACGGATAAAAGATGCTTGGGGCGGCTCACGCACATGGCGCGCAGCACTCTCCCCTTTCAGCGCGGTGCTGGCCCCTGGCCTGCCGGAGCGGCTGGATCACACCAGCCGCTCGAGGCGGTTCACCGCCTCCTCGACATAACGCAGACTCTCCTGCCAGAAGGCGGGCTCGCGAATGTCGACGCCGAGGTGCTTCTCCACCAGCGCCTCGGCACTCATCCGCCCGGTGTCGGTGAGCAGCGCCCGGTAGGCGTCGACAAAGTCGCTACCGGCCCGCTCCTTCTGGGCATAGAGCCCCAGGCTGAACAGGTAGCCAAACAGATAGGGGTAGTTGTAAAAGCCGAGATCGGCGATGGAGAAGTGACCCTTGCTGGCCCAGAACAGCTCGTCGTACTGGCTAAGGCTGTCACCATACCACTGCTCCTTGGCGGATTTCATCATGGCCCTGAGCTGGCTCGCGCCCACATAGCCCTGTCCCCGTGCCGCCACCAGGGCCCGTTCGAAATCAAAACGGGACGGAACATCCAGCAGCATGCTGGCAGCCCGCTCGCCATCCATCCAGGCGATGTCCAGCCGCTGCTCCCGGGTCTCCATCCGCGCATAGAGCGCTTCTCGCACCAGGGCCTCGGCAAACAGGGACGCCGTCTCGGCCAGCGTCTTGGGATACTCCCGCTGCTCCAGCGGCAGATCCCGCAGCAGCCAGCTGTGCCAGGCGTGACCGAGTTCGTGGGCGAGCGTGATGACATTGTCCAGGGTGCCCTCAAAGGTCATGAACACCCGGGGCTCGGCGGGCTCGGCATACTCGGTGCAGTAGGCACCGCTGCGGCGGCTCTCACTCGGGTTGGCATCAATCCAGCCTCGCTCGGCCATCAGGTGCACGAAACGCCCCATTTCGGGGTCGAAGCTTTCGAAGGCATCCGCCACCAGGCGCAGGGCTTCTGCCAGGCTGATGGCGACCGGACTCGTCGCGGGGGGCGGGGCATAGAGATCCCAAGGGGCGAAATCCACGATGCCAAGGGCACTGCCCATGGCGCGCAGGGCCCGCCTGCCGAGTTCCTTGTGGGTCTCCGCCTCTCCCATCAGGGTCGCCAGGGTGCGGCGCTCAAGGTGTCCCTGATGGCAGGAGAGATCCAGCGCATCGAGCAAGCGCTGTCTGCCGCGCTGGGTGGCAAGTTCGTTGCGCCAGCCATTGATGGCGTTGAGGATGGCCGCCACCGTCTCCTGCTCTGCCCCCCAGGCGGCCTGGATGCCGTGCCAGGCGTGGGCACGGCGCGCCCTGTCCGGGTGCGAGAGCAAATTGTCCGCCTGAGCCAACCCCATGGCCTCTCCTTCCACCCGGGGGCTGAGCCTGCCCACCAGGTTGTCGTAGAGATCTCCCCAGGCCAGCAGACCGTCCACCGCCAGCCCCTCAATCAATTGCTCTGACTCGAGCGAGAGGCACTGATCCTGCAACCGGCGGACATGGCGAATGTCATAGGCCAGCTCGAACAGCTCGGGATCTTGCAGCAACTGCCGCAACTGCGCCTCGGGCACCGTCACCCAGAACAGGGCCATCGGCTTGAGACACTGGGCCAGGGTCGCCTGCAACTGCTGGGCCCGGGAGTAGAGTGCCTTGGCGGCCTCGTCCCGGCCATTCTGGCTGAGCCGGTTATAGCCGTAGATCCAGGCGTTGAGGGCAAAGCGCTTGATCGCGTTGCCTTGTTCCCGAATGTCCCGCAACAGGTGGCGCAGGGCGTTGGGATCCCGGGTATCCGGCAGTCTGGCAAGCTGCTCATCGAGGGAGGCAAGGGTCTTGGCGGCGTTCATGAAACCGGCGTCAACGGCCGGGCAGTCGGGGGCGGCGAAGATGTGATCATCCTGCCAGACGAGTGGAGTCATAACTGTCCTTGTTGGTTTGCGTCCAAATCGGGTGGCGCCGCCTCTGGTGGGCAGTCGCCACCCGATAGTACGAAGGGGGCTGGCGATTGCCTAGCCCCCACCCGGGTCACACCGGCAAGGTCAGTAGGATCAGTGCCTATTTGGCGGGCTTGAGTCGGCTCACCAGCGTCATGGCCACGACCAGCACCAGGCCCGCCAGCACCCCCACCAGGGCGTTGAGCAGGGTCGGCGTCACGGCGGCCAGCACGGCCCCCACGCCGGCGAGGGGAGCCAGGCTCGCGGCCGCCCCCTCGATGAGGTGATGGGCGAAGGGCCAGCCGTGGACCAGGATGCCGCCACCCACCATGAACATGGCGATGGTACCGACCAGGGCCAGCAGATGCATCAGCTTGGGAGCCGACACCAGCAGGCCCCGACCGACGGCGCGGCGCAGGGTGCCGCCATCCGGCTTTTGCAACAGGTGCAGGCCGATGTCATCGAGCTTGACGATGAGCCCCACCAGGCCGTAGACCCCCACCGTCATCAGCAGGGCGATGCCCGCCACCACGGCAATTTGCAGGCCGAGGCTAGACCCTTGCACGGTGCCAAGGGCAATGACGATGATCTCGGCGGAGAGGATGAAATCGGTGCGGATGGCCCCCTTCACCTTCTGCTGCTCGTAGGCCACCAGATCGTCCGGGACCGGGCCGCTGGGCTCGGCGACATCGTCATGGGGCAGAAACTTGTGGACCAGCTTCTCCGCCCCCTCGAAACAGAGATAGGCGCCCCCCAGCATCAGCAGCGGGGTGATGAGCCAGGGCACCAGGGCACTGATGGCAATGGCGGCGGGCACCAGGATGAGCTTGTTGCGAAACGATCCCTTGGCCACGGCCCACACCACGGGCAGCTCCCGCTCCGCCCGCACCCCGGAGACCTGTTCGGCGTTGAGGGCGAGATCGTCCCCGAGTACCCCGGCGGTCTTCTTCGCCGCCACCTTGGTCATCAGCGCCACGTCATCGAGCACGCTGGCAATGTCATCGAGCAGGGTCAGCAAACTGGCTCCGGCCATATCGTCTATTCCTCATCTGGGTAACGAACAAGCGGTCATCGCGAAAGCCAGTCTGACCAAGGGGGGCTCGACCGGACGCGCCGATGAGGGCTTCCTCATTTCGGGCAAAAGATGGCACAGTGTAGCGAGAAGCCGCCGTTTCGGCAGCCCCCATGACAGGGCCAGTTGGCCTTGTTTCACCCGCAAGCCCTTCTGGCCCAAGGAGTTTCCATGCAGCCCTGGCAATCTCTGCTCGATTTCTGGTTTGGCGATGACGCCGACGATGTCACCCGCGCCCGGCGCCAAGCCCCCCTCTGGTGGGGCAAAAGCAGCGAGACCGATGCCCTCATCCTGCATCGCTTCGGCGCTCTGGCCGAGTCTGCCGCCAGCGGCACCCTGACTGGCTGGGCCGAGGTGCCCGCCGGACGCCTCGCGCTGATCCTGCTGCTCGATCAAGTGCCGCGCAACATCCACAGAGGCACGCCGGCGGCCTTCGCCCAGGACGCCAAGGCGCGGGAGCTCTGCCTCAAGGGGCTGGTGCTGGGGGCGGACAAGTCGCTCTCGCCCCTTGGCCGGGTCTTCTTCTACCTGCCCCTTGAGCATGCGGAATCCGCCGAGCAGCAGGCCAGAAGCGTGGCCCTGTTCGAGGCGTTGGCGGCGGAGCAGGCGGGCGGCGAGGCCAGAGACACCTTCGAAGGCTTCGCCGATTTTGCCCGCCGCCACCGGGTGATCGTCGATCGCTTCGGTCGCTTCCCCCATCGCAACGCCATCCTGGGGCGCGCCGATGAGGGAGAAGAGGCAGTGTTCCTGACCCAGCCCGGCTCGGGGTTCTGAGCCACCCAATAAAAAAACGGGCCAGCTGGCCCGTTTTTTTATGGCTGTCACGAGGGCGTCAGGCCGCCTCCGCCAGCGGGTTCTCCTCTTTCTTTTGATAGGCCTCGGGAGAGAGACCCAGCAGCTCCTGCACCGTGGACGCCACCGTGATGGAGGAGAGGGTCCCCACCAGAATGCCGGCGAACAGGGTGAAGGAGAAGCCGTAGAGGGCATCGCCACCGAACAGCAGCAGGGCCCCTACGGTGAACAATGTGGTGCCCGAGGTGATCATGGTGCGACTGAAAGTCGCCTTGATGGCCACGTCCGAGCACTCGTGGATCCCCATCTGGGTACGCGAACCGAGCAAGTCCCGCAACCGGTCAGAAATCACGATGCTGTCGTTCAAGGAGTAACCGATGACCGCCATCAGGCCGGCGATCACGTTGAGATCGAACTCGATGTCAAACAACGCCAACAACCCGATAGCCACCAGGCCGTCGTGCAATACCGACACCAGGATGCCGATGGCCTGGCGCCACTCGAAGCGCACCGCCAGGTAGGCGGAGATGGCCAGGGAGGCCACCAGCACCGCCAGCATCCCCTGCTGGAACAGCTCGGCGCCCACCTGGGGCCCGACGATGGTGGTGCGCAGCAGCTCCACCGGCAGGGAGAGCTGCTGGCCCAGCAGAGCCGCCAGCTCCTCCGCCGGCCAGGGCAACTCGTGGGGGGGCAGCTTGATGAGCCACTCGCCGGGCACACCGGCCGAACTCAGCTCCACCACACCGGCCAGGGGGGCGACGAGCAGGGCGTTGAGTTCATGAGCCTCCTTCAGGGTCTGGATCCGGAACTCCAGCAGGATCCCGCCGGTAAAATCGAGACCGAGGGAGAGCCCCTTGACGGCCAGCACGGCGATGCTGGCGATGGTCAGCAGCACGGACAACCACAATCCGATATAACGCCAGCGGGTCAGCCCCATGGCGATGATCATTCTCAGCATTGTTCTACCCTCGAAAGCGGATAAGGCAGGATCTCCTGCGGAAGGCGATGGGCGCAACCTGCGGCGCCAGAGTACAGCTCGCGATGTCTGCTCATGATCAGACCCTCAACAACTTGGCGCGGCTCGCGCCCCACAGGGGGTTGATGATGGCGCGGGTGCCCCAGATCCCGGTCACCATGCTGGAGATGAGGCCGAGGATCAGGGTGATGGAGAAGCCCTGCAGCGGCCCAGAGCCGATGGAGTAGAGCACCACGGCGCAGATCAAGGTGGTGAGGTTGGCGTCGAAGATGGTCCGAAACGCCGAGCGATAGCCAAAGTCGATGGCATTGGCCAGGCTCCCCCCCTCCCGCAGGCGGTCCTTGATCCGCTCGAAGATGAGCACATGGGTGTCCACCGCCATGCCGACGGTGAGCACCAGGCCGGCGATCCCCGGCAGGGTCAGCACGGCCCCCGGCAGCACCGCCAGCATGCCCACCTGCATCAGCAAGTTGCCGATGAGCGCGGTGATGGCGACCCAGCCGAACTTGCGATACCAGGCCATCATGAACAGCATCATGCCGGCCATGCCGAACGCCAGGGCGGTGAAACCCGCCTCGATGTTCTGCAAGCCCAGGGTCGGGCCTATGCTGCGTTCCTCCAGGATCTTCAGCGGCGCGGTCAGGGCGCCGGCCCGCAGCAGCATGGCGAGCTCTTGCGCCTCGGGCACGCTGGCGAGTCCGGTGATGCGGAACTGGTTGCCAAGGGCCGTCTGGATGGTAGCGACGTTGATGACCTCGCTCTGGGCCCGCAGCTTGCCCTGGGCATTGGTCTTGTACTCGGTGAAGACGGTGGCCATGGGCTTGCCCACGTGCTGGCGGCTGAACTGGTTCATCTTGCTGCCCCCCAGGCTGTCGAGCACTATGCTCACCTGGGGTTGCCCCATCTCCCCCATGCCGGCGCGGGCGTCGACGATGTGCTCACCGGTCAGCACCGGCTTGCGGGCCAGCCCCACCGCCTGGCCGCTGCGATCCGCCATGAAGAAATGGCTGTCGGCCTGCGCCTCGTAGAAGGCCAGGGAGGCGGTCGCCCCGATCACTTCCTTGGCCTGCTTGGGATTGTGTACCCCCGGCAGTTCGATGCGGATACCGTCTTGCCCCTGGCGCTGGACCGAGGCTTCGACGATGCCGAGCTCGTTGATCCGCTTTTTGAGGATCGACAGGTTCTGGGTCACGGCGTTGTTGGCCAGCAGGGTGCGCTCGGCCTCGGTCATCACCAGCCGCAGCTCATTGCCGCTGCGCTGCTGGCGCCACTGATCCAGGCGGGTGCCGGCGCTGTCCCGGATGATGGTGAGCCAGGGCCCCTGCTCCACCCCCTCAGGCAGAATGACCCTCACCTCCCCGGCCGACACCCGCGCCACGTTGGCCCCCCTCAGGTGCGCCTCGCGAAACTGGGTGCGCAACATGTCCACCAGGTTGCGGGTCTGGTTGTCGATGACAAAATCGAGATCCACCCCGATGAGCAGTTGGGAGCCGCCGCGCAAGTCCAACCCGAGCTTGATGGGGGCGGCGCCGAGCTGGCTTATCCAGGTCGGGGCGTTGGAGTGGAACTCCAGGGTCAGGGCCGCGCTCTCGAAGCCCTGCTGCTCCAGCAGCTGCTTGGCCCGCTGCTGGCTGGCCTGGCTGTCGAACACCAGTTCCACCCGCTCCCCCTGTTGTACCTCTTTTTGCAGGGAGATCTGGTGCTCGGCGAACAGGGTGCGCTGGGCCTCGGTCAGGCTAGACTGGCCATGCAGGCCGAGGGAAGGCTGCTCACCGAAGAAGGTGGGCAGGGAATAAAACGTGAAGGTGAGCAGCATGAGCAGCAGCAGGGCGTACTGCCACAGACTCATGCGGTTCAGGATGAGATGACTCTTTTTTCTCATGAAATCGGCCTCTGTCAGGCGAAAGCGACGGATGTGACGGCGCACATCGCGTAAAAAAACGAAACAAGACAGCCAAACCGTTTAGTAAAACTAAACAGCTACGGAGAGACGATGAGGCAACAGATGGCAGGCTGACCCCATCGGAGTCAGGCGAGGAAACTCTGGGTGAAGCGGTATTGCAGGTGTCGGCGCTGCAGACGCCGGCTGTGCAGCGTCGCGAAGTGATGCCGGAAACTCTGCCTGGGGTAATGAAGGGCGAGATGGAACAGCAGGCCGCACAGCAGCAAGAGGATCGCCTGCTGGGACCAGCTCTGCACCAGCTCGTAGACCACCTTGCCGGGGCCATTGTCACTGCGCAGGGAGTGCTCGAGGCGCAGCAGATGTGTCTGGTTGGACCCGACAAACTTGACCACGCCGTCGTCGCTCTGGCTGACAAGGTGCAAGGCCTGGGTCTGCTCAGCCCCCTGCTGCGCCGCGGATACGGCGATGCCCCCCGCCGGCAAGGCAGAGAACAGCAGGGTCAGCGCAATGAGCAGCGTCATCGCGGCCAGTTTCACTTTATCCAGGCGGCTCAAACAGTTAATTCCCGAGTAACAGAGGGGGCAAGCTATCACAGGGGCCTGACAAGGACAAGGGTGGCAGGCCTTGCAGCCTGCCGCCCTCGCGATGCGGACACGGGATCCTCAGCGCCCCCGCGTCATCTCCTCGAAGTCTTCGGCGTAGTCCTTGAGCAGGGTGTAGAGGTGCGCCCGCTGGGAGAGATCCATCGACTGACTGAGGTCGCTCAGCCACTGGACGGTGCGCTGGCGGGACTGATCGGTATAGCCGGTGAAGCGGCCGTCCATCAGGCCGTCCCCCTGTTGCAGCAAGCGGGTCAGCTCCTTGCCAAAGTCCGGGCTCTGGCGCTGCTTCATCAGCCTGTCCAGCTCCTGGGTCCAGGCTCCCTGAAACTCGAGCCAGGGGCCCATCATCTCGTATTGCCACTCGGCCCACTGGGCGATCAGCGGCTCCTGGGCCGGCTTGACCTTGCCAATCCAGAACACCAGCCGCTCGCTCATCTTCTCCCGAAAGCCCTTGAGCATCTCGGCCTTCGACTCGGTGGCAAAATCGTGCTGGCGCTCCTGCTGGCGCTTCACCCTGTCCCCCATGAAGTGGGCCACCTGGGCATCGGTCAGGGTACGGGCGAGGCGCACGGTGCGGGGAATGGCGTTCTCCAGGGTGCGGGTCAGGCTGGCCTGGGTCTTGTCCAGATGCAGGGAGACCTGCTCCGGGGTCATGGGGCTCGCCACCGCCTTGGCCAGGGCGTCGAGATCCCTGGCGTAGATGGGCAGCTCATGCTGGCGGTGCCAGGCCATCAGCCCCTTCACCTCGGTATCCAGCAGCTTCTTCTGGCTGCGATCCAAAGAGAAGTAGTCATCGAGCTGCCAGACGATGGCGGAGTCGAGCCAGTAGTAGATGACCCGGGTGGCGCAACCCGTCAGCAGCAGGCAGAGCAGCAGCAGGCTCCAGCTGCGGGGGTGACGCCATGAGAAGGTGGTTCGCATGCATGCCTCCAATCGTTGAGATACTAGCGTCGTGTCGAGTGAATCAGCGGTGAGCCCCTTGATCGGCAAGTCCGCTCCCCCTATTCCAGGCGGCGGCGGTTCTTGTCGATCAGCGCCTGATAATCGGGCCCTGGCTGCTGCTCGGCCATCAAGAGCCCCCACAGCAGCCCGATGTAATCGACCCATGGCAGGAAGGCCTCGGCCTGAAATCCCTTGCCATTGAGCAGCTTATGCCCTTCTCCCGCGCCCTCAAGCCCTATGCCTTCAAGATAGCAGCTCTCCAACTGGCGCTGCTGTTCTTCGTTCCAGTGGTGAGTGCGCACTATGCTGGCAAGCTCGAAACCCGGGTGACCGGCGGCACCATACTCCCAGTCGATGACCCAGGGCTTTCGCCCCAACAAGTTAGCCGGATTGAGATCGTGATGACAAGGGAGCCAGCAATCGTCCGGCTCCCGACTCGCGAGCAGGGCTCGCTCAAGGGCAGGCAGCCACTCCGGCACCTGGGCCAGCCGATCACGATACCCCCTGGCGTGGGCCCGTACCGCCATCACCACCCTGGGCACCGGCAAACGGTGCATGCGGCCGAGCACTTCGGCCAGCAGCCGGGGTTGCTCGTCCGGTGGCGGCGGGGCCAGCAGCCAGTTCGGCTCCTCGCACCAGGCCAGCAGCATCAGGCCCGTGGCCGGATCGCTGTGATGACAGGGCAAGGCGATCCCCTGCCCCATGGCCCCCTGATAGAGCTGCCACTCGGTGGCACGGTCGATGCCAAGGCGCACCGGATCCGGGTGACCGCAGCGCAAGAAACCGCACTGCCCCGAGGGGAGCGTCAGCCGGTAGTTGCAGTTGGTCAGCCCCTCCCCCAGGGGCGCGAGGCGCCCCTCACGCCAGGGAGCGGGCAGGCTGGCGAGCAGGCTCAGCTCGGCGAGATCGCCGCGCTGGGCCTGCGCGGCCCCGTTTCCCCCAGCTGGCTTACCAGCCAAAGGTGGAGGTCTTCGCCTGCTTGCGGATCTCTTTCTGATCGGCCCAGAGCAGCTCGCCGTTTTCCAGATCCATCAGGTTCATGGTCATCTGGTAGTAGACGTCCTTCACCTTGCCGTTGTCCTTGACGATGCTGGCGAGGTTGCCATAGACCATGTAACGGGCACCGGTCTGCTTGCCAATGCGCACCATGGTCGCGGGATCCACCATGCCGCTGCCCTGCTGGTATTCCAGCTGCTGCTTGACCGCCGCCACCTTGCTCATGTCGACGAAGCGGAACTTGCCGGAGCGCAGCAGCTTGGTGCGCAGGGTATCGGTGATGGCCTCGGTGTCGATGTGCTCCGACGTTTTGTTGCGAATGGAGTCCATGAACATCACGGGGCGTCCCCCTGCGGTGATCTCGCTGGTGGCCGGCGAGCTCAGCATGGAGTCCGCCATCTTGTCGGCGATGGCCTGCAGGTCGCTTGAGCCGTAATCCACGGTCACCGTCTCGGTTTCGGTCGGATCGCCATAGCTGACGGTGGTGCTGGAACAACCGCCGAGCAGCAGGGCGCCACTCAGGATCAGCAGGGCATGATTCATTTTCATCAGTTCGATTCCTCAATCACTTCGCGTACATAGACCCTGTAACCCTGGGCGCTCCCATTGGGCGCCAGGGCAGACAGGGTTCGGCTCTGGTGGCCGTGGAGCTTGATGGGGGTCCAGCCGCGACCATCACTGGCCACCTCCTGGCCGCTGCCATCGTACCAGTAGAACAGGTATTGCAGATGGTTGTCCCCGGACTGGGTGTTGGTCAG
The DNA here is from genome assembly GCF_054052485.1 of Aeromonas intestinalis. Classification (NCBI taxonomy): domain Bacteria; kingdom Pseudomonadati; phylum Pseudomonadota; class Gammaproteobacteria; order Aeromonadales; family Aeromonadaceae; genus Aeromonas; species Aeromonas intestinalis. The sequence continues at coordinate 120,502 of NZ_JBSTYK010000011.1, read as the reverse complement.
GATCACGTTGACCTGCAACAGGCCGTTCTGCTGACGCCGGCTCTGTTCGGTCAGGGTCGCATCCAGAGAGCCGTTGTGGGTCTCCAGGGTCGCCGCGCCCCCTGCCGGCGCATAGAGCGCCACGCCGGAGGTATTGGTGCTGCAGGCCGACAGCAGCAGTGTCAAGGCCAGGGCAGCCATCGGGGCTTTCATCATCATCACCTCACGCTGTGTATCGCTCCCCAGGGGGAGCATTCGTTATCCCGTGGCGGGGCAGCCCCCGCTAGATGGGCATCACCCGGGTCGTCAAACCGGCGCCGAGGCGCTGCACCCACACCAGGGTGGTGCGCCCGCTGTGCACCCTGAGTGGCAGTGTGCGCAGGGCGCTGCCCGCCCCCAGGGTGAGACTCACCTCCCCCGCCGGCACCATGGCCTGCCAGCTGCTCGCCTCCGCCGGCAGGGTCAGCCAGCTGCGGGTATCGGCCCGCTCGGACAGGGTATTGAAGATGCCGACCAGAATGTTGCCCACATCCCCCCCCTCTTTGGCGGCGGAGCGTCTGAGCTGCTCCTTGGCCAGCAGTCGCAGGGCCTGGCGGCTCAACATGCCGGGCAACCGCTCCTGCAGATCCTTGGCGGCCAAGGCCTCGAGCCGCACCAGGGAGCTGGTCTGCTGGTGACGGTTGCCAAGGCTCACCGTCAGGGGACCGGTACTAGCGCTCCTATTGTCGTAATAGGGGACCGCCACGGTAAAGGTACGAAAATCCCCGCCCGAGGTGGCGATGGGCAGCGGCAGGAACAGCTCCCGCCGCGCCGGGATCAGGCCATCTTCAAACAACACCACCAGCTGGCCCTGATCCTTGACGAGCGGCGGGGCCTTGCGGCCCACTCTCTTCTCGGTGTCACGGATCTCGTCCGGGGAGCCCCGCAGCCGAGCCAGACGCAGCAGGGCATCCTGCAGACTCCGGTTGTCCGGCGCTATCTGATAACCCCGCTGGTAATCCACCCAGGCGTCGTTGAGATCCCCGCTCGCCTCGTAGAGCACCCCGGAGAGATAGAAGGTATAGGCATTCTGGAAACCGTTCTTCACCTGGCCGATGAGGCGGTCGAGACTCGGTGCCCCCCGCGACATGAGCTGGCGCATCTGCGCCTCGTCCCCCGCCGCCGTCGCCTCCTTCTTGACCGCACGCACCTCGTCGGCCCGACTCTTGAGGGCCTGCTCCTGCACCTGATTGGCCCGGCGCACCTCCACCTGGGCACCTTCCAGCTCCCCCCGCTGCAGGTAGTTGAGGGCCAGATAGTGATGCAGCATGGTGCGCTCGTAATCCGGCGCCAGATATCCCAGGGTCTGATCATTGGTGAGCAGGCTGCCCGCCTGGGCCAGGCCACGGCTCAGCCGATAGCGGGCCTGGTTATCTTCCCAGGCGAGACGGCTGTCGGCGGCGGCGAAGGCCTGCTTGCTGGCCGCATCCTGGCTGGCGAGCCAGGCGATACGCCCCTGCTCCAGCCGATCCAGCACATAGGTGTCATCCCCCAGGGTGGAGTCACGCACCTCGGACAAGGCATCAGCGGCCTTGCCCTGCAGCAGCAGGTTGCGCTGGGGCACCATCTGATCGGAATAGGAGACGAAAAGATCCTGCCAGTGGGAGGCGCAGCCCCCCATCAACAGGCCGGCCAACAACAGGCCGGCAGTGGAGACGGCACGGATCACAGGCTGAGCAGGGGTCCCAGGGGCTGACCACCGACCAGGTGCAGGTGGATGTGGTACACCTCCTGCCCGCCATGACGGTTGCAGTTCATGATGAGGCGATAGCCGTCCTCGGCGATCCCGGCGTCGCTCGCCAGCTTGCGGGCCACGGTAAACATCCGGCCAAGGGCCAGCTCATGATCGGGTTCCACGTCGTTGACCGTGGGGATCAGCACATTCGGGATGATCAGGATGTGGGTCTTGGCCTTGGGCTGGATGTCGCGAAACGCGGTCACCAGATCGTCTTGATAAAGGATGTCGGCGGGGATTTCCTTGCGGATGATTTTGCTGAAAATGGTTTCTTGCGCCATGGGTAACTCCTTTATATGAAAAAGAAAATTCTACACGAACCCCAAGCGAATCCCAAAAATGCCGCCGAGGCTCGCCAAGTGTGACACAAGCCGATATTTGACACAGCCGTTGTCCAAATCCCTTCAGTTATTGTTAAAAATACCGATAGCCAAGGAGACGTCTTCCGTACCAGAGGCATGACCACAGGGCATGCAGGGTACCAAAAGGACGGGGTACTCAGGCAAGGGACTTTTGCATCGACAGCGGGACAATAATGAAACAAACAATGTCAGACCTCTCCATTTTACAGAGAGTCTATTTGGGCTTTGCCATCTTGGTCGCCGTCATGGTCGCCAGCGCAGCACTGACCTTTCGCAGCCAGAGCGAGCTCAATGGGGCCCTGAGTCAGGTCACCCAGCAATCCATGCCGCTGGTGATCGCCAGCAGCCAGACCCAGATCAGCCTCCTCAGCGCCAACAAGTGGCTCACCGACGTGCTGACCGAGCAGGATCCCAAGCTGTTGCCCGGGGAAGTGGCCGAGCTGCAGCAGGCTCAGGCCCAGGTCGACCAGATGCTGGCGACCCTCAAGGCCCAGGTGGCAGCCCATCCTGAGCTGCAAGGAGAGATGACGGCCCTGACCAAGCTGGTGGCCGACTACCTGCAACTGACCCAGACCCTGCCCACCGAACACGAGGCCCTGCTCACCCGGCTGCACAAGGTGAACCAGGCCAAGGGACAATTTCAAGTCAGCCTGCCCCAGTTCAAGAAAAACCTGGGTGACATGATGGTCTCCATCGACGACAGCTTCATCAAGATGCTCTCCGAGACCCTGACCACCAAGCTCTCCGCCATCGAACTCTCCACCATGGATGCCCTGAACCAGAGCATCCCGGCCCCCATCGAGAGTGCACTCAAGCGCAACAAGATGCAGATCGAGAGCTTCAACAGCACCATCAAGGATCTGCAGGGTGAGCTCCAGGACTTCGACAACAACATGGGCCACTACGTCCATGGGTTCGTGCGCGACACCACGGGCAACGAAGGGGTACTCGCCCAATACCTGGCGCTGATGAAGCAGCAGCAGGCCATGCGCGAGCAGAGCAAGCAGGCGAGCCAGCTCATCGTCGCCATCCAGAACAAGCTGGAGGGGATCACCACCCAGAGCCAGCAGCTCATGAACGCCAGCATCCAGGCCTCGGATCGGGTGCAGACCCAGAGCACCCTTACCCAGACCATCAGCATCGTCATCGCCATCCTGGTGGCCATTCTGGTGGCCTACACCCTCGGCAAGGCCATCCGCCGCCCTCTCAAGGAGCTGCTGCGGGTGCTGACCGAGGTGACCCAGGGCGACATGACCCAGCGGGTCGGCTTCAAGAGTCAGAACGAGTTTGGTCAGCTCGGCAGCCAGGTCAACCTGCTGATCCAGCAGATGGGGGATGTGCTCAAGCAGCTCTCCCAAGCCTCCAACCAGCTCAACAGCGCCGCCCACGACAACCGCCACACCACGGAATCCGTGCGCGCCGATCTCGAGAAGCAGCGCCAGGAGACCGCCTCGGTCGCCGCCGCCATGACCCAGATGGAAGCCTCGGTGCGGGAAGTGGCCCAGGCCGCCAACCAGACCCTGGAACGGGTTCAGGACGTGGAAAAGGCCTCCGAAATGGGCCGCAAGGTGATGGCTGGCAACATCACCACCACCCACCAGCTGGCGGGCAAGTTGCAGCAAACCGGCGCCGTGATCGGCGACGTGAGCGCCATGAGCGGCCAGATCGGCAATATTCTGGACGTCATTCGCGGCATTGCCGAACAGACCAATCTGCTGGCCCTCAACGCGGCCATCGAGGCGGCCCGTGCCGGCGAGCAGGGTCGCGGCTTTGCGGTGGTGGCGGATGAAGTGCGCAACCTGGCGGGCCGTACCGCCCAGTCCACCAGCGAGATCCAGCAGATGATCGAGAACCTGCAACAGGGGGTCGCCCGGGCGGTCAACGTCATGCAGGAGTGCTCCCGCGAGATGGACAGCTGCATGGATCAGAGCTCCCAGGCCAACAACGCCATGGAAGAGGTGCAGGGCATCGTCGTGCTCATCAGCGACATGTCGAGCCAGATAGCCTCCGCCGCCGAGCAGCAGCAGGCCACCAGCGCCGACATCGCCACCAACCTCAACCGCATCTCGGACATCTCGGATCTCAACTATCAGGGCATCGAGAAGGTGGCCGAGACCAGCCAGCAGCTCGACTCCCTGGCCGAGCAGCAGGAGGGGCTGGTGCAGCGCTTCCGGCTCAGTGCCTGAATAGCGCATGCGACATCAGGGGCCTGCGGGCCCCTGTTTCATTCTCCCCCGCCAGTAAACATTGAAAGCCTGCGCCCGGTCACGGACAGCGGCCCGCCCCTGCGTCAGCATAGCCAGATGACCCTGCCTTCTGGCCCGTTTGTTCTCAGGATGCCCTCATGATCTCCCTCAGCCAGCTGCTGCTGTTTGCCGGTGCCTCCCTGCTGATGGCCCTGACCCCGGGCCCCAACATGATTTACCTGCTCTCCCGCTCCCTCTGTCAGGGGCGCGTGGCGGGCATCATGTCCTGGGGCGGCGTGGTGCTCGGTTTCAGCGTCCACATGCTGTGCGCCGCCGTCGGCCTGACCGCGCTCTTCATGGCGATCCCCATGGGCTATGAGCTGCTCAAGGTCGCCGGTGCCCTCTACCTGCTGTGGATGGCCTGGCAGGGCATTCGGCCCGGCTCCCGCTCGCCGTTCGAGCCCTCGGCCCTGCCGGCCCACTCCCCCGGCCGGCTGTTTCTGATGGGGCTGCTCACCAGCGTGCTCAACCCCAAGGTGGCCATCTTCTATCTCTCCGTACTGCCCCAGTTCATCCGCCCCGAGGCAGGATCCGTGCTCGGCCAGAGCCTGCAGCTCGGCGCGGTGCAGCTGCTCATCAGCGCCGCCGTCAACCTGGGAGTCGCGCTTTCTGCCGCCCATATCGCTGGCTGGTTTGCCCGTAACCGGCTCTGGCTCGCGGTGCAGCGTTATCTGATGGCCACCGTACTGGGCCTGCTCGCGGTGCGTCTGCTGGCACAGGGTCGCAGTTAACTCCTGGCCACCGGCACACAGGCAACAAAAAGGCCCCCATCGGGAGCCTTGCTTGATACGTGCTGGGTGCCCGATCAGGCGTAGGCGATGGCGCCCTTGCCCACCCCTTCATAGGCGACGATCTTCACGAACTTGTCACCCACCTGCTTCTTCACTTCGCGGGCGATGTAGTGGGCCAGCAGCTCTATGGTGGTGTCGGTGTCGATCATCTCCACCTCCGCCGCCGGCATGGCGAGCTGGAACAGCCCCTGGGGAGCCACGTACTTGAAGCCCAGGTGATGCGCACCCAGCTGGGCCTTGGCCTGTTCACTCAAATCGAGTTCGGACAGGGACACCTTGTCCTCTTCGGTACCGAGGTAGATGTCACTCCAGCGCTCGGCCCAGTTCAGCTCCAGCTCCTCGTCCCGTTCCCCATCCACCAGGATTTCGACAGGCGAGCGATGACCGTGGGCGATGCGCTGACAGTTGCCGTCGTGCTTCTTCAGGCCATGGCTGTAGTGGTAGAAGGCGCCATCGATGCGCTCCGAGCGCAAGGTCAGCGACAAATCCTTGATGTTGCCCGGCAAACGGGTCGCCAGCACGCCCAGCAGGTAGTGGGTTACCGACTCCTTGTCCACCTGGGGAGCGGGGATGAAGGCGAACGCCTGGGCCGGGCAGCGCAGATGGATGGAGCGGTGGGGACGCAGCAGATCCACGGTGCACTCGCCATTGTCCAGCTCGGCCATCTGCACCAGGGCGCTGCCGGTGGGAACCAGCAGCTTGTGATCCACCTCGTCGTCGATGATGGACTTGATGAGCTTCTTCACCCGGCCAAAGTCCAGCAGCATGCTCATCTCGTTGAGCTCACCGCTCATTTCGATATCGACCAGCCAGCTCTCCCCCACCATGCCACGGCGTTCACACAGATAGCTGGAGTCGATAACGGTCAAATCTCTTACAAATAACTTCATCACTCAGACCTTGCTACAGAGAAAGTGCAGTTTGGGATATTATGACCCCGGATTATCGGCAAAGGAACTGGAACCCCCCATGAACAAATTGCTTATCAAGAACGCCACCCTGGTCAACGAAGGCCGCATCTATGCTTCCGACGTGTTGATCGAGGGGGAAAGGATAGCCCGCATCGCCCCCGATATCAGCGCCCCGGATGCGGTGGTGATCGATGCCGCGGGTCGTCACCTCATCCCCGGGATGATCGACGACCAGGTCCACTTCCGCGAGCCCGGCCTGACCCACAAGGGCACCATCGCCAGTGAATCCCGGGCCGCCGTGGCCGGTGGTACCACCAGCTTCATGGAAATGCCCAACGTCAATCCCCAGACCACCACCATCGATGTCCTCGAAGCCAAATACCAGATAGCCGCCAACTCCGCCGCCGCCAACTACAGCTTCTACCTGGGTGCCACCAACGACAACCTGGAAGAGATCAAGAAGCTCGATCCCAAGCAGTCCTGTGGCATCAAGATCTTCATGGGGGCCTCCACCGGCAACATGCTGGTGGACAATCAGGAGACCCTGGCGGCCATCTTCCGCGAGAGCCCGGTGATGATCGTCACCCACTGCGAGGACACCCCCTCCATCAAGGTGCTGGAAGACGAGGCCCGCGCCAAGTGGGGCGAGGATGTGCCGATGCGCGAACACGGCCGCATCCGCAGCGCCGACGCCTGCTACAAGTCCTCCAGCATGGCGGTGGGACTGGCGAAGCAATACGGCGCCAAGCTGCACGTGCTACACCTGACCACGGCGAAGGAGCTGTCGCTCTTCACCGCTACCCCGGATCTGAAGGATCTCAAGGACAAGAACATCACCGCCGAGGTGTGCGTGCACCACCTCTTCTTCAACGAAGCGGATTACGACACCCTGGGCAGCCAGATCAAGTGCAACCCGGCGGTGAAGAGCGCGGCGGATCAACACGCCCTGCTGGATGCGGTGCGCAACGACGTGCTGGACATCATCGCCACCGACCACGCGCCCCACACCTGGGAAGAGAAGCAGAACAGCTACTTCAAGGCGCCGTCCGGCGTGCCCCTGGTACAGCACTCCCTGCAGGCCCTGCTGGAGCTCTACCACAACGGAGTGTTCTCCCTGGAGACCATCGTCAAGAAGACCTCCCACGCGGTGGCCGAGCGCTTCCAGGTGCAGGATCGCGGCTACATCCGCGAGGGCTACTTCGCCGATCTGGTGCTACTGGATCTCGGCAAGCCCTACGTGGTCAACGACAGCAACCTGCTCTATCTCTGCGGCTGGTCCCCGTTCAACGGTTATCGCTTCCAGAGCACCATCGAAATGACCCTGGTCAACGGCCAGATCGCCTGGCAGAACGGTCAGGTCACCGACAAGGTGCTGGGCAAGCGACTGACCTTCAACCGTTGATATGAGAGGTTAACCGCTTCCAGAGCGCCATCGTTGAAATGACCCTGGTCAATGGCCAGATCGCCTGGCAGAACGGTCAGGTCACCGACAAGGTGCTGGGCAAGCGACTGACCTTCAACCGCTGAGCCACCTTCACGCAAGGTACGCGCTCACTGCGCCGGACGGCCACCCACGGGGTGGCCGTTTTTTTGGCCGGCGAGACGGAATGATGGCGTCAGATTGAGCGACTGGTCGCACTTTGATCCGAAGTTGCTCGCAAAGCAGGCGAACAGTCTCGGCGTGCCATTTACCCTGTTGACAGGACCTGCCCATCTCCATAAACTCAGCCCCCGTCAGCCGAGCTGACCTCGTCGGTGTGTAGCGCAGCCAGGTAGCGCATCTGCATGGGGTGTAGAGGGTCGGAGGTTCGAATCCTCTCACACCGACCAAATTCCCCGAGAAAGGCCTTGTCAGACGACAAGGCCTTTTCTTTTTATGGCGCCGGGCCGCCCTCATTGTCTCCCTCAGCCCGTTGTGCTGTAGTGAGGCACTCTCTTCTGCCCGGATTGCCCAGATGTCGCTCCCCCGCTCTCCTCTTTCACGCCTCGCCCTGTGCGCCCTGTTGCTTGTTCAGCTCGCTGGCTGCGCCACCCCCTATGACAGCGAGAAGTCCTTCTGGAACGGTCAGACGGGTTTCTCCCAGACCCAGCTTGGGCCCAACAAATGGCAGCTGGAGTTCGTCGGCAACGATCTGGTGGACAGGGAACTGGCCCGCAAGTATGTGCTCAAGCGGGCGGGAGAGATGGCGCTGGCACGGGGCCATGCCTGGGTCAACGTGCAAGAGCTGACCCTGGCGCGGGATCCGGTCAGGGTCAGCCCCACTCGCCCCCAGTTCGGTTTCGATGAGTACGAACCCGATACCTTCATGGACGAGATGCACGTCGAGCACCGCACCTCGGCCCTGCTGACCTTCTCCCTCGGGGACCACCCCTTGAACGATCGGAGCCTGGAAGCGTCTTATCTCGCAAAAATGAAAACAAACAGTGATTAATATTGGTTAATCGCAAGATCCATATCACATACATCTAACATCATCTAAAAAACCCACTATAAGCCGCTGGATTTCCTTGGTGCGATTAGGCATTCTGCCAGCACACCGGCGACCAGGATTCCATGGTCCGGATCACAAAAAAGGACTAAGGTGGCGCCCTTCGCCCCCTACACACGACAGCACACAGAGACTGGGATCCCCCCATGAAAATGAACAAATTGACCGTCGCCATTCTGATCGCGATGCTGCTCGGCATTGCCACCGGCCAGGGTTATCGCCTGCTGGCACCGGCAGAGGCTGCCGATTTTGCCGGCAACATCACCATCTTGACCGACATCTTCCTGCGCCTCATCAAGATGATCATCGCCCCCCTGGTGTTCACCACCCTGGTGGTCGGGATCGCCAAGATGGGGGATACCCGCACCGTGGGTCGCATCGGTGCCAAGACCCTGGGCTGGTTCATGCTGGCCTCGCTGATGTCACTGACCCTGGGGCTGGTGATGGTGACCCTGATGCAACCGGGTGTGGGCCTCTCCCTCTCCCTGCCCGATGACACCGCCACCTCGGGGGTGGCCGCCAGCGCACTCAGCCTCAAGGACTTCGTCACCCACGCCATCCCGAAAAGCGTCATCGAGGCCATGGCCACCAACGAGATCCTGCAGATCGTGGTGTTCTCCCTCTTCTTCGGCCTGGCCGCCGCCGCCCTCGGCGATCTGGCTCGCCCCGTGGTCACCCTGATGGCCAGCACTGCCGAGATCATGCTCAAAGTGACCGGCTACGTGATGAACTTCGCCCCCTTCGCCGTGTTCGGCGCCATCTCCGCCATGGTGGCCAAGGAAGGGCTCGGCATCCTGGTGACCTACGGCAGCTTCATGGCCCAGTTCTACCTGGCCCTGGCCTGCCTCTGGCTGCTGCTGATCCTGATGGGCAGCCTGTTCATTCGCCGCCGCATACTGACTCTGCTCGCCATGATCCGCGAGCCCATACTGCTCGCCTTCTCCACCGCCAGCTCCGAGGCCGCCTACCCCAAGACCCTGGACAGGCTGGAAAAGTTTGGCTGCGACAAGCGCATCGCCAGCTTCGTGCTGCCCATGGGTTACTCCTTCAACCTGGACGGCTCCATGATGTACTGCACCTTCGCGGTCATGTTCATCGCCCAGGCCTATGGCATCGAGCTCTCCATGGCCCAGCAGATCACCATGCTGCTGCTGTTGATGGTCACCTCCAAGGGGATGGCCGGGGTTCCGCGCGCCTCCCTGGTGGTGATCGCCGCCACCCTCAACCAGTTCCACATCCCGGAAGCGGGCATACTGCTGCTGCTCGGCATCGACCACTTCCTGGACATGGGCCGCTCCGCCACCAACGTGCTGGGCAACGCCATCGCCGCCAGCGTGGTGGCCAAGACCGAAGACAGCCTGGGGGAAGGCCAGCCCCTGCAAGAGGCAAAGGCCGAACTCGCCAAGGCGTGAGACGATGCCCCATGAAAAAAGACCCGCCACGGCGGGTCTTTCTGTTTATATGCGCCTCAGCACCAGCGCCGCACTCGTCGGCAGTAGTGCAGATAAGCGACCCCGAAGCGGGCGCGCAGGGCCCGCTCCTCCGCCGGGATCTGGACACGGGTCATCCAGCCGAAAAACACCAGCGGGCCGAGCCAGACATACAAACCGCCAAGATGGCAGGCCAGCGCCATCAACCAGCACAACAGCCCCAGATACATGGGGTTGCGGCTGATGCGATAGACCCCCAGCGTCACCAGCGCCCGACTCTGCTGCAGGCGGATGGGATTGACCGTAGTGCGCTGGCGGGCGAACTGCGTGAGCGCCCCCAGACCGAGCGCGGCTCCCACCAAGGCCAGGATCATCGCGATGATCGACCAGCCCCCCAGACCGCCGCCCTCCCCCGCGCCAAACCCCATGGCGAGCACGATGATGACAAACAGCAACAAGGGTGGGATCCGCGGCTCGAAACGCATTTTTTCTTCCTGCAACCTGTGCCACGAATGGCGCCAATGAGATACACTCCCGCAGTCGTCGCATTGAAAAAAAATGGATAAATATCATCCACATACGAATAATTTCCCAAGCGACTGACGTCCGCGTCCATACCCGGACGCTTTCAACCTCAACAATAAGAAGGTTACATCCCATGCACAAGAAAACCCTGCTCGCCACCCTGGTGTTCGGCTTGCTCGCCGGTCAGGCGGTCGCCGCCCCCTACCTGCCGCTGGCCAGCGATACCCGCAACGGCCAGGAGCAGACTGCCACCAATGCCTGGCTGGAAGTGGATCTGGGCGCATTCGAACACAACATCCAGACCCTCAAGGATCGCCTCGGTGACAAGGGGCCGCAGATCTGCGCCATCATGAAAGCGGACGCCTACGGTCACGGCATCGATCTGCTGGTGCCTTCCGTGGTCAAGGCAGGCATCCCCTGCATCGGCATCGCCAGCAACGAAGAGGCGCGCGTCGCTCGCGAGAAGGGCTTCGAAGGCCGACTGATGCGGGTGCGGGCTGCCACCCCGAACGAGGTGGAGCAGGCCCTGCCCTACAAGCTTGAAGAGCTCATCGGCAGCCTGGAGAGTGCCAAGGGCATCTCCGACATCGCCCTGCGCCACAACACCAAGATCCCGGTGCACATCGGCCTGAACTCCGCCGGCATGAGCCGCAACGGCATCGACCTGCGCCAGTCCGGTGCCAAGGATGAGGCCCTGGCCATGCTCAAGCTCCAGGGCATCACCCCGGTCGGCATCATGACCCACTTCCCGGTGGAGGAGAAAGAGGACGTCAAGCTCGGTCTGGCCCAGTTCAAGCTGGACAGCCAGTGGCTGCTGGAAGCCGGCAAGCTGGATCGCAGCAAGATCACCATCCACGCCGCCAACTCCTTCGCCACCCTGGAAGTGCCTGACGCCTACTTCGACATGGTTCGCCCGGGCGGCCTGCTGTACGGTGACTCCATCCCCTCCTACACCGAGTACAAGCGCGTCATGGCGTTCAAGACCCAGGTCGCCTCGGTCAACCACTACCCGGCGGGCAACACCGTCGGCTATGACCGCACCTTCACCCTCAAGCGCGACTCCCTGCTGGCGAACCTGCCGCTCGGCTACTCCGACGGCTATCGCCGGGCGCTCAGCAACAAGGCTTATGTGCTGATCCAGGGCCAGAAGGTACCGGTGGTCGGCAAGACCTCCATGAACACCATCATGGTGGACGTGACCGACTTGAAGGGAGTGAAACCCGGTGATGAGGTGGTGCTGTTCGGCCGCCAGGGTGAGGCCGAGGTGAAACAGGCGGATCTGGAAGAGTACAACGGCGCCCTGCTGGCGGACATGTACACCATCTGGGGCTATACCAACCCCAAGAAGATCAAGCGCTGATAACCATCAGACATAAAAAAGGGCTCCCGCGGGAGCCCTTTTACTTATTTGGAAATCAGACCGTTTTCACGCCGTCTTTCTTGCGGGTCACCCAGAGACTCAGCCCCATGGAGGCCAGCAGGATCAGGGCTACCACACCCAAAGCGATGCCGGTGGGGATCTTGAACACATCCAGCAGCAGCATCTTGACCCCGATGAACATCAGGATCAGCGCCAGGCCGTATTTGAGCAGGGCAAAGCGCTCCGCCACACCCGCCAGCAGGAAGTACATGGCGCGCAGGCCCATGATGGCGAAGATGTTGGAGGTCAGCACGATGAAGGGATCCGTGGTCACCGCGAAGATGGCCGGGATACTGTCCACCGCGAAGATGAGATCGCTCACCTCCACCAGCACCAGGATGAGCAGGAGCGGCGTGGCGTAGCGCACACCATCACGCCAGACGAAGAAGTTCTCCCCTTCCAGGTTCTCGGTCACCTTGAAGCGACGGCGCATCCAGCCCAGCAGCGGGTTGTTGGCCAAGTCCGGCTCCTTGTCGGCGGCCCACAGCATCTTGACCCCGGTCAGCAGCAAGAAGGCGCCGAACAGGTAGAGGATCCAGTGGAACTGCTCGATGAGCCAGCTGCCGGCGAACACCATGCCGGCCCGCATCACGATGGCACCCAGTACCCCGTACAGCAGCACCCGGCGCTGCAGCTCGGCCGGAATGGCGAAATAGCCGAACAACATCAGCCAGACGAAGACGTTGTCCACCGCCAGCGCCTTCTCGATGAGGTAGCCGGTGAGGAACTCCAACCCCTTCTGGTTGGCGATTTCACGGCCTGCACTGTGATCCAGCCAGAGCCAGATGGCCAGGTTGAACAGCAGGGCCACGCTCACCCAGATGAGAGACCAGATCCCCGCCTCTTTCAGGGAGACCTTGTGCGCCTTGCCACCGCCGACGAAGCGTATGTCAATCCATAACAGGACCAGCACTATGCTGAAGAAACCGGTCCACATCCACCATTCACCCATTTTTCACTCCTCCAAAAACGACAAAACCCACGACCGAGAGGCGTGGGTTTGCGTTTGGAGCAGATACACCTTGCCTCTCGGCAAGGTCTCACTTACAGCAGACTCAATCCGCTGCCCGGCTGCCGGGTCCACTGCTATCGCGTGCACCGTAATGACGACAAACCGGCGAGAAGTTACTCCCCTTGTTGCGCGGATAGTAGCAGCCCCGAAAGATAACGCCAAGAGGCATCTTCTCGACCGCACAAAAATAAAGAGGGCGCCACCCGGGCGCCCTCTTTCTCATGCTCGCATCAGAGCGGATCCACTTTGAGGCAGGAGACAGCGTGATCGAAGTTCCCCTCCAGCATGGGCCGGGTCTTGGCACACTCCGGCCCCGCCACCGGGCAGCGGGTACGAAACACGCAACCGGACGGCGGATTCATGGGGGACGGCAAGTCCCCTTCCAGGATCTGGATGACCTTGCTGCGCTCGAGATCCGGATCCGGAATGGGCACCGCCGACATCAACGCCTTGGTATAGGGGTGCAGGGGATTGGCGAAGATCTCCTGGCGGGTACCCAGCTCCACCGCGTTGCCCAGATACATCACCAGCACCCGATCCGAGATGTGTTTGACCACGGACAGGTCGTGGGCGATGAAGATGAGCGACAGCCCCATCTCCTTTTGCAGGGATTTGAGCAGGTTCACCACCTGCGCCTGGATGGAGACATCCAGCGCCGAGACCGGCTCGTCGCAGATGATCATCTTGGGTTCCAGGATGAGCGCCCGGGCGATGCCGATCCGCTGGCACTGGCCGCCGGAGAACTCGTGCGGGTAGCGGTTCACCAGGTTTGGCAGCAGACCGACCTTGGTCATCATGGCCCGTACCTTCTCCTTCACCTCATCCTTTGAGAGCTTGGGATAGAAGGTGATGAGGGGCTCGGCGATGATGTCGCCGATGGTCATGCGCGGATTGAGGGAGGCCAGCGGATCCTGGAAGATCATCTGGATCTCCTTGCGCTTTTCGCGCAGCGCCCCTTGCTCGAGCTTGGTCAGATCCTGCCCAAGCCACACCACCTTGCCATCGGTGGCGGGCACCAGACCGATGAGGGCCCGGGCGAAGGTGGATTTGCCGCAGCCGGACTCCCCCACGACGCCCAGGGTCTCCCCCTCGTACAGGCGCAGGGTGACCCCGTCCACCGCCTTCAGGGCGGAGGGCTTGGCCCAGGGCCAGGCCTTGTCACTCTTGATGCTGAAGTGGACTTTCAGATCCGACACTTCCAGCAGCAATTTCTTGTCAGTCCCCATTTAGTTCACTCCCTTGATCATGGCATCCGATACCCAGTGACAGGCCCGCTCACGTCCATCGCCGAAGGGCGTCAGGATCGGGGACTGCTGGCCGCAGATCTCGCTCACCCGGTGGCAGCGCTCCTGGAAGGGGCAGCCGGTGGGCAGACGCAGCAGGTTGGGCGGATTGCCCGGGATGGTGGGCAGCACTTCCCCTTCGGTGTCGAGGCGGGGAATGGCGCGCAGCAAGCCCTCGGTGTAGGGATGGCTCGGGCGGTAGAAGATGTCGTTGACCCGGCCATACTCCATGGTCCGCCCGGCATACATCACCAGCACCTTGTCACAGATACCGGCCACGACGCCCAGATCGTGGGTGATCATGATGATGGCGGTATTGAACTCGCGCTTGAGCTCGTTCATCAGGGTCATGATCTGGGCCTGCACCGTCACGTCGAGCGCCGTGGTCGGTTCGTCGGCGATGAGCAGTTGCGGGCGGCACAAGAGCGCCATGGCGATCATCACCCGCTGGCGCATGCCGCCGGAGAACTCGTGGGGGTACATGTTCATCCGCTTGCGCGACTCGGGGATCTTCACCGCGTCCAGCATGCGCACCGACTCCTCGAAGGCTGCCGCCTTGCTCATCCCCTTGTGCAGCATCAGCACTTCCATCAGCTGATCTTTCACTTTCATGTAGGGGTTCAGCGAGGTCATGGGGTCCTGGAAGATCATGGCGATCTTCTCGGAGCGAATACGGTTGAGCTTGGACTCCGGCAGGTTCAGGATCTCGTCACCCTGAAACTTGGCGGAACCGGTGATAACGCCGTTCTTGGCGAGCAGACCCATGATGGCGAACGCGGTCTGGGACTTGCCGGAGCCGGATTCGCCGACGATGCCGAGGGTCTCGCCCGCGGACAGAGAAAAGTTGAGGTCGTTGACGGCCACCACATTGCCATCCGGGGTCTTGAACTCGACCCGCAGATCTTTCACATCCAGTAATTTCATAAAGACTCCTTATCCGTCTTTCGCGGCTCTTTAAAACGATCCTGTGGGACTGTTTTATCGATCTTTCGGATCGAGAGCGTCGCGCAGACCATCCCCGAGGAAGTTGAAGCAAAACAGGGTCACCACCATGAAACCGGCGGGGAACAAGAGTTGCCAGATGGCCACTTCCATCGCTTTGGAGCCTTCATCCAGCAGGGCACCCCAGCTGGTCATGGGTTCCTGTACGCCGAGTCCGAGGAAACTCAGGAAGGATTCGAACATGATCATGCCCGGCACCAGCAAGGTGGCGTAGACGGCCACGATCCCGAGCACGTTCGGCACGATGTGACGGGTAATGATCTTCCACTTGGAGACGCCACAGACGTGGGCCGCCTCGATGAACTCCTTGCTCTTGAGGCTCAGGGTCTGGCCGCGCACGATCCGCGCCATGTCGAGCCAGCTCACCGCGCCGATGGCGAGGAAGATGAGCGCCAGGTTTCTGCCAAAGAAGGTCACCAGCATGATCACGAAGAACATGAAGGGGAAGGCGTTGAGGATCTCGAGGACCCGCATCATCAGGCTATCGACCCGACCGCCGATAAAGCCGGAGGCCGCGCCGTAGAGGGTGCCGATGACGACGGCCACCAGGGCTCCCATGATGCCGACCATGAGCGAAATGCGACCGCCGAGCAGGGTGCGCACGAACAGATCACGCCCCAGGCTGTCGGTGCCGAACCAGTGGCCGGTTTCCATGTCCGGTGCGCTTTGCATGGCGCCCCAGTCCGGATCATCGAAGGTGTATTGGGACAGATGGGGCCCCAAGATCACCGCCAATCCGATGATGGAGAGGATGATGAGACTGGTGAGGGCCGCCTTGTTGCGCAGGAAACGGCGACGGGCATCCTTCCACAGGGAGCGTCCTTCCACCACTTCCACTTTCTGGGCGAACGCCTCGACGGCTTCGCGTTTTTCAGTTGTGACTACCATGATGTACTCCCGACTTAGTAACGGATCTTGGGATCGATGACGGCATAGAGAATATCGACCACGGCGTTAAAGGTGATGGTGAGGGCACCGACCAGAATGGTCAGACCGAGCACCATGGAGTAATCACGGTTGAGGGCACCGTTGACGAACAGCTGACCAATGCCCGGCAGGCCGAAGATGGTCTCGATGACCACGGAGCCGGTGATGATCCCCACAAACGCCGGCCCCAGGTAGGAGACCACCGGCAGCATGGCCGGGCGCAGGGCGTGTTTGAGAATGATGTGACGCAGGGGCAGCCCCTTGGCGCGGGCGGTGCGGATGAAGTTGGAGTTCATGGTCTCGATCATGCTGCCACGCATGATGCGCGAGATGGCCGAGATGTAGTACATCATCATGCCAAACACCGGCAGCACCATGAACTGGGCCCCGCCCCCCTGCCATCCACCGGCCGGGAACCAGCCGAGATAGATACTGAAGAAGAGCACCAGCAAGGGTGCCAGCACGAAGCCCGGGATCACCACCCCGGCCATGGCCGACGACATCAATAGATAGTCGATGAGGGTGTTCTGCTTGAGGGCGGCTATGGTGCCAAAAGTCACCCCCAGGGTCACCGCCAGCAGGAAGGCGACGGCGCCAATCTTGGCGGAGACCGGCAGTGCCTGGCTCACCAGATCGTTGACGGTGAAATCCTTGTATTTGAAGGAGGGGCCCAGGTCACCTTGTACCAGGTTGCCCAGATAGGTCAGATATTGCACACCGATGGGCTTGTCCAGACCATATTTGGCCTCGATGTTGGCCAAGACTTCCGGTGGCAGGGCGCGTTCGCTGGTGAAGGGGTTGCCCGGGGCGAAACGCATCATGAAGAAGGAGACGGTGATCAAGACCAGTAGAGTCGGGATCGCTTCCAGTAGACGTTTAAGGATAAATTTCAACATAGACATTTCCTGTCCTGTACTGCTTCCAAAGGGTCGCGGTTGTAATATAAGGCCCGCCATCCGGCGGGCCTGCTTGTTATGCGACTTGTTTCTTTACTCAGTGAGCAATGATGTACATGTCTTTGCTGTAGAGGTTGTCCAGCGGGTTGGCCGGGTAGCCGCCTACATAGGGTTTGACCATGCGGGAGGTCACGTACTGGTAGATGGGGGCAATGGGCATGTCTTTGGCCAGAATGTCTTCGGCCTGGACATACAGCTTGTTGCGCGCCTCGGCATCCACCTGGTTGCGAGACTCGGCCATCAGCTTGTCGAACGCGGGGTTGGAGTACTTGCCGTCGTTGTTGCCGTGGGTGGTCTGCATCAGATCCAGCATGGAAGAGGCTTCGTTGTAATCCGCGATCCAGCCGGCACGACCCACATCGAAGTTACCCTGCTTCTTGGTTTCCAGATAAGTCTTCCACTCCTGGTTCACCAGGCTAACCTGCACGCCGAGCTTCTTCCACATGGAGGCAACGGCCACGGCCACCTTCTTGTGGTTGTCGTCGGTGTTGTAGAGCAGCTCGAACTTGAGCGGCTTGCCCGGGCCGTAACCGGCTTCGGTCAACAGCTCTTTCGCCTTGGCGTCACGCTCGGCCTGGGTCAGCTTGGACCAGGCCGGTGCTACCGGTTTGAAGCCGTCGACAAAATCAGGCACCAGGGCGTAACCCGGGGTCTCGCCCTTGCCCATCACCTTGTCGGCGATCACGTTGCGATCGATGGCGTAGGAGAGCGCGGTACGCACCCGCACGTCGTCAAACGGCTTGTGCTTGAAGTTGTACTGGTAGTAGTAAGTCCCTACGTAGCCGCTGACCTGCACCTCTTTGGGCAGCTCTTTCTTCATCTGCTTGAAGCGCTCGATGGGCATGTTGTAGGTGAGATCCACTTCCCCGGCCAGGTAGCGGTTCAGCTCGGCGTTGGTGGACTGGATCGGCAGATAGGTCACCTTGTTGATGACGGTCTTGGCGTTGTTCCAGTAGTTGGGGTTGCGCTCGACGTCGACCCGCTCGTTGACTACCCAGTCCTTCAGCACATAGGCGCCGTTGGAAACCATGTTGGCCGGCTGGGTCCACTTGTCACCAAACTTCTCGATCACCTTCTTCGGAACCGGGTAGGTGGTGGTGTGGGAGAGCATGCTGACGAAATAGGGAACCGCCTTCTCCAGCTGTACCTCGAAGGTATAGTCATCCACCGCCTTCACACCCAGGGTGTCAGATGGCTTCTTGCCAGCGATGATGTCGGTGGCGTTGACGATGGTCGGGATCTCCATGTACCAGGAGTAGGGAGAGGCAGTCTTGGGATCCACCGCGCGCTTGAAGGCGAATTCGAAATCGTGGGCGGTGACCGGATCCCCGTTGGACCACTTGGCATCTTTGCGCAGGTGGAACACGTAGTGTTTGTTGTCCTTGGTTTCCCAGGACTCGGCGACACCAGGCAGGGTTTCACCCTTGGGGCCGGAGGTAACGAGACCTTCGAACAGGTCGCGCAGAATATTGGATTCTACCGTTCCTTCGGTCTTGTGCGGATCCAGGGTTGCGGGCTCGGATCCATTGCCCTTCACCAGTTGCTGAACGTCTGCCAGCTTGGTACCTGCGGGTACATCGGCGGCTTGTGCCGCATTGATGCCACCAAACAATGCTGCCACCAAGAGGGTATTAATAATTGTTTTTTTATGAGTCATTTCCATACTCCAACAAGAACATTCCATGCATTTGTCCATCCGCGAGCTAAAAAACCTCGCAGCCAGCATAATTCCCTGTGATTTCTGATAATGCAATAGATATCATCAGGGGAACCGCTTCATAATGGTTAAAAAAACAGCTTTGCCCCCATTTATCAGCATTTAAATACTATTCAATGGGCGTTTTTCGTACAAAGCCGCTCGATTCTAGAAAATGACTCACAAAAAAGAAACAAAAAAAGCCGGTCGCAAGGACCGGCTTTAACAAAGCGGAGCTGAATCACATCAAGCCAGGGAAGACTCCCTTGATACCAGCCACCATGATCTCGATGCCAAGAGACATCATGATGAGACCCATGATCCGGGTGACCACGTTGATGCCGGTATTGCCCATCAGCTTGAACAGCAAGGGGGCGGCGCGGAAGATGAGCCAGGAGCAATAGGCAAACGCCACCACCACCAGGAACATGCCCGCCATCTGCGGCAGCGTCTTCTGGCTGGCGTAGACAATCGAAGAGGAGATGGCGCCGGGACCGGCCATCAGCGGCAGGGCCAGGGGTACCACGGCGATGGATTCACGCGCCGCCAGCTCTCCTTTCTCCTGCTTGTTGTGTTTCACCTCCCCGAGCTTGCCCTGCAGCATGGACCAGGCGATCAGGGTAATGAGCGAGCCGCCGGCGATGCGAAACGACGCCAGCGAGATGCCAAAACCATCGAGGATCAACTGCCCCATGCACATGGAGACCATCAGGATGACCATCACGGCGATATGGGCCGTGGTATTGGTCTTGCGGCGCTCATCCGGCTGCATGTGGCCAGTCAGGCTGACGAACACCGGCAACAGGCCCAGCGGGTTGATGATGGCGAACAGACCAACGAAAAATTTCAGGTATAAAGAGAAGTCAATTGCTGCCATAGGCGTCATCCAGAACCAAATCGGGCCACAGGGGCCATCCCAACAAAACTGGACGTAAA
Organism: Aeromonas intestinalis; assembly: GCF_054052485.1. Taxonomy (NCBI): domain Bacteria; kingdom Pseudomonadati; phylum Pseudomonadota; class Gammaproteobacteria; order Aeromonadales; family Aeromonadaceae; genus Aeromonas; species Aeromonas intestinalis. Next base: position 100,763 of record NZ_JBSTYK010000011.1, on the reverse strand, counting down.
TTTACACCATGGTTTTTCCCTTCACCAATCAAATAATCTCACCCTTTCCGTGGCTTTTCAGTTAGTTCCTCTAATGTATCGACAAAAATCAACATATCAAGTTGTTAACGCCGCGAAAGTAAAATTAACATTCCAACGATGCCTATTGGCGCATTATACTGCCAGCATCCACTCCTGCGACATTTCCCTTCACTGAAACCACCATTTCCGGACGGAAACCGGAGTCGATAACAAAGCATTCACGATCACTCACTGCCCGACCGGCCCGGCGTCAACACTATGGCCACACTCCCCATTCTGGCAAAACCACCGTACCCGTATGCCTCTTGCATCCCCTTCCGCCTCCCGGCGCCTGGCGAGAGGCTCCGAGCTCGGTCAAACCGGGTCGCAGCGAGCGGCAATGGCCCTCTCCCCCTTGCATCATGAAACTGCGGCCTGCACGCAAGCAGGCTCCACCTCGTCATTGATAGCCAGTCCCGGCATCCAGGGTGGTCAGCGATCAGTCTGTCCGACATTTTCTGATTGAAAGCAACGGGATCCGCCCCTCAGTCTGACGTTTGGCCTTGTTCAGCCCCCTCCCGAGGCCACCTCATGGCGTCATGACAGCCGCTGCCACCGCCTCGAATACGGTGGGCAATCAATCGATAACCACATGAAATATAATTAATTATCCTGCATGCTCTTCAACCATGTTCCTCGATGCGACGCCTCGCTCACCCCCTGCCGCCCTGCCCCTACATCTGTGAAACAAAATTTCTTTTGTTCTTTTGTTACATATGATCCAGATCAAGTTTTTCTGGCGAGACCCCGCTCATAATCGAGCCAGAGAACAGTTTACTAAGACATGTAAATACCCCGTTATGGTGATTCCTTCCTTGACAAGGCATCTATAATTGCCGGGCATTGCCAAGGTCTTACTAAACAGTTTTCAAAATCATCAGGAGATAAACATGGCAGTAACCAATTTGGCTGAACTGGATGCACTGGTTGCCCGCGTCAAAGAAGCACAGCGTGAATTCGCCAGCTTCTCGCAAGAGCAGGTAGACAAGGTTTTCCGTGCCGCCGCCCTGGCCGCCAGCAACGCCCGTATTCCCCTGGCCCAGATGGCCGTGGCCGAGTCCGGTATGGGTATCATCGAAGACAAGGTTATCAAGAACCACTTCGCCTCTGAATACATCTACAACGCCTATAAAGACGAGAAGACCTGCGGCATCCTGAGCCAGGATGACGAGATGGGCACCATCACCATCGCCGAGCCGGTAGGCATCATCTGCGGTATCGTTCCGACCACCAACCCGACCTCGACCGCCATCTTCAAGGCCCTCATCTCCCTGAAGACCCGCAACGCCATCATCTTCTCCCCGCACCCCCGCGCCAAGAACTCCACCAATACCGCTGCCAAGCTGGTACTGGATGCCGCCATTGCCGCCGGTGCACCGAAAGACATCATCGGCTGGATCGATCAACCGTCCGTTGAGCTCTCCAACGCCCTGATGCGTCACGACGACATCAACCTGATCCTGGCCACCGGTGGCCCAGGCATGGTGAAAGCCGCCTACTCCTCCGGCAAGCCCGCCATCGGCGTGGGTGCAGGCAACGTGCCCATCGTCATCGACGAAACTGCCGATGTGAAGCGCGCCGTCGCCTCCATCCTGATGTCCAAGACCTTCGACAACGGTGTGGTCTGTGCGTCCGAGCAAGCCGTCATCGTGGTGGATTCCATCTACAACCAGGTCAAGGAGCGTTTCTCCACCCACGCCGGTTACATCCTCTCCAAGGACGAAGCCGACAAGGTGCGCAAAGTGCTGCTGATCAACGGCGCCCTGAATGCCGACATCGTGGGCCAGCCGGCCACCAAGATCGCCGCCATGGCGGGCGTGACCGTACCGCCCACCACCAAGATCCTCATCGGTGAAGGTCTGGAGCTGTGTGCCGAAGACGAATTCGCCCACGAGAAGCTCTCCCCGACCCTGGGTATGTTCCGCGCCAAGAACTTTGAAGAAGCCGTCGAGATGGCCTGTGACATGGTCAACATCGGTGGTATCGGCCACACCTCCGGTCTGTACACCGACCAGGATCGCAACGCCGACCGCATCAAGTACTTCGGCGACAAGATGAAGACCGCGCGTATCCTGATCAACACCCCGTCTACCCAGGGTGGTATCGGTGACCTGTACAACTTCGCGCTCGCCCCGTCCCTGACTCTGGGTTGCGGCTCCTGGAGTGGTAACTCCATCTCCGAGAACGTCGGTCCCAAGCACTTGATCAACAAGAAGACAGTCGCAAAACGGGCAGAAAATATGCTGTGGCACAAACTTCCGAAATCCATCTACTTCCGTCGTGGTTCCCTGCCAATCGCCCTGGGCGACCTGGAAGGCAAGAAGCGCGCCCTGGTTGTGACCGACCGTTTCCTGTTCAACAACGGCTATGCCGATGAAGTGGTACGCCTGCTCAAGAAGCTGAACATGGAAGTGGAAGTGTTCTACGAAGTGGAAGCTGACCCCACTCTGTCCGTGGTACGCAAGGGCGCCGAGATGGCGAACTCCTTCAAGCCGGACGTGATCGTCGCCCTGGGCGGTGGTTCACCCATGGATGCGGCCAAGATCATGTGGGTCATGTACGAGCACCCGAACACCGCGTTCGAAGACCTGGCCATGCGCTTCATGGACATCCGCAAGCGTATCTACAAGTTCCCGAAAATGGGCGTGAAGGCCGAACTGGTCTGTATCACCACCACCTCGGGCACCGGTTCTGAAGTGACTCCGTTTGCGGTCGTGACCGACGACGCCACCGGCATGAAGTACCCGCTGGCCGACTACGAGCTGACCCCGAACATGGCCATCGTCGACGCCAACCTGGTCATGGGCATGCCCAAGTCCCTGTGCGCCTTCGGCGGTATCGATGCGGTCACCCACGCCATGGAAGCCTATGTCTCCGTACTGGCCAACGAGTACTCCGACGGTCAGGCGCTGCAAGCCCTGAAACTGCTCAAAGAGTACCTGCCGTCCAGCTACATCAACGGTGCCAACGACCCGGTTGCCCGCGAGAAGGTACACAATGCCGCCACCATCGCCGGTGTCGCCTTTGCCAACGCCTTCCTGGGTGTCTGCCACTCCATGGCGCACAAACTGGGTGCCGAGTTCCACATCCCGCACGGTCTGGCCAACGCCCTGCTGATCAGCAACGTCATCCGCTACAACGCGAACGACAACCCGACCAAGCAGACCGCGTTCTCCCAGTACGACCGTCCGCAGGCCCGTCGTCGTTACGCCGAAGTGGCTGACCACCTGGGTCTGACCAATGCCAGCGACCGCACCGCAGCCAAGATCGAGAAGCTGCTGACCTGGCTGGATGAACTCAAGGCGACCCTGGGTATCCCGGCCTCCATCCGTGAAGCTGGCGTCAACGAGGCCGACTTCCTGGCCAAGGTTGACCAGCTGGCCCTGGAAGCCTTCGATGACCAGTGCACCGGCGCCAACCCGCGCTACCCGCTGATCACCGAGCTCAAAGCCATCCTGATGGATACCTACTACGGTCGTCCCTTCATCGAGGAAGCCCCCGCCGCCGCGCCGGTCGCTGCCAAAGTTGAAGCCAAGGTTGAGACCAAGAAGAAATCCAAGGCCTGATAATCCAGCCTGATGACAGAAGCCCGCGCACCTGCGCGGGCTTTTTTATTTGTCTATCTGTTTAATTTTGCTAGCTTATTGGTAGGCAAACACGATACCAGAGCGAGCATATGGCGCTGATCCAAGCCTCCATCGAACAGTTAAGAGTCGGCCACTACATCCATCTCCCCACGGGATGGACCAGCCACCCTTTCATGTTCAATGCCTTCAAGATCCGCGATCAGCAACAACTCGACATCCTGCTCCATCTCGAGCTCACCCTGTTGATGGTGGATCCCGACAAGAGTGATCTGCCCATAGAGCCCCTGCTTCGCGCCGAACACACCCAGACGACGCCAATCGAACCCGAGCAGGAGCAGTCTCTTCCTGACACCCCACTCTTCGATGAGAAGGCATTTCGTAAATCCCTTCGTGCCGCCGACAAGGCGTTTGGTCAGTCCCTCTCCGAGCTGCGCGATGCCCTCGGCGCCCTCAATCTCAAGCCCGATGAGGGGCTGGCCAACACCATGCAGATCGTGCGCAACGCCGCCGCCCGTCTCGCCGAGCACCAGGGACCCCTCGGCCTGCACCTTATCCGCAGCCAGCACACCGATATCCTGTTGCAACACAGCCTGAACGTGGCCTTCATCGCCATGCTGATGGCCCGGGAGCAGGAGATGAGCCCCATCGAGATCGAGGAGGCGGGGCTGGCCGGGCTAATTCACGACATAGGCGAGCTCAGGATCCCGGGGCAGATCACCCAGAAACGGGGGGAGCTCAGCCGCGCCGAGCAGAATTTTCTCAACATGCACCCCCAGTACGGCCTGGAGATGCTCAACCAGTTGCAGGCCTTTGAACCCCGGATCCGCGAGGTGGCCCACCTGCATCACGAGCGCCTCGACGGCAGCGGCTTTCCCCTCGGCATCAAGGGAGGAGAGATCCCCCCCCTCGCCCGCCTCATCGGGCTGGTGGATTACTATGACGAGCTGTTGCATCCTCGCAGCAGCACCAATCCGGCGGCGCCGAGCCAGGCCATCGCCCAGCTCTACAAGCTCTCCCAGAAGAAATTCGACCAGGACTTGGTCAGGCTGCTCATCAAGGTGCTCGGCGTGTATCCCCCGGGCTCCCTGGTGCGATTGGACGACGACTCCGTCGCCCTGGTGCTCTCCACCGAGCCCACCATGCCCCTCAAGCCCAAGGTGTTGCCCTATGTCAGGGCCCAGCGTCCGGAGGCGGTCGCCATGCTCGATCTGCGGGAAGATGAACGCAGCATCGTCGCCACCCTGCGCCAGGAGGACCTCGACGAGGGGCAACGCCCCTTCTTCAACCTGACCCGGCGCTTCTGTTACTATTTCGCCTTCTGAGTTATCCCCAGAAGCTGGGGATAACTCATTGGACAAACCTGAATAATTGCCAGCTGCCCCTTAAAATCGTTCCCTATCGGGGCTGAATAAAAAACGCCCAGCTAAAAGCCGGGCGGAGCATGCCACCTCCGTGTGGCGTATCCTTCGGATACATTCATGCACTCACCAGCAATATCAATCCCGTGCCGATTACACAAATATCAATTTAACATGCTGATTTAATGTGGTTTTATTTTTCATTTCTGGCACACTGCGCCGCGCTGCGCTGCCGAGACGCCAAACAATGCGGGATCGGGATCACAAAACCCCAGCGGGGCCTGGCAGTCCAATCCGGCTTTAAGGAACGTTTTTCATGCAGTTAGTCCTCTCCCTGCTCCAGCAGATGAGCGTCAGCCTGGTCATCGCCTACCTCTTTTCCAAGAGTCCACTGCTGCGTCCCCTCGCCAACTACTCCGTCAGACTGCCCCACAAGGTCCTGATCTACGTCATCTTCTCCTCCTTCTGCATCCTCGGCACCTATGTGGGGCTCGACATCGACGACGCCATCGCCAATACCCGCGCCGTCGGTGCCGTGCTGGGAGGTTTGCTGGGGGGACCTCTGGTGGGCTTTCTGGTGGGGCTGACCGGTGGCCTGCACCGCTATACCCTTGGCGGTTTCACGGATCTCGCCTGCGCCATCTCCACGACCTGCGAAGGTCTGCTGGGGGGCCTGGTGCACTGGCGACTGATGCGAGCCAACCGGGTGGAGGACTTGTTCAAGCCGCGCATCGCCTTTTTCACCACCCTGTATGCCGAGATGCTGCAGATGGTCATCATCCTCCTGGTCGCCACCCCGTTCGACAAATCCCTGCTGCTGGTGCGCACCATCGCCACCCCCATGATCCTCGCCAACTCCTGCGGCGCCGCGCTGTTCATCAGCATGATCCGCGACCAGCAACGAATGTATGAGAAGTTCTCCCGGGTCTTCTCCGCCAAGGCGCTTACCATCGCCAACCGCACCGTCGGCATCATGACCCAGGGTTTCACCGTCGAGGCGAGCCAGAAAATCGCCCACATCGTGCAGGAGGAGACCGGCGTCGGTGCCGTCGCCATCACCGACACCCAGAAGATCCTCGCCTTCATCGGCACCGGCGAGGATCACCACAAACCGGGCACCCCCATCACCTCGGCCATCACCCAGCAGGCCATCGCCCAGAACCGGGTGCTGTTTGCCGATGGCAACCGCCAACCCTATCGCTGCAGTATCTCAAGCCACTGCCAGCTCGGCTCCGTGCTGGTGATCCCGCTGCAGGGGGACGAGGGAGTGATCGGTACCATCAAGCTCTATGAACCCAAGAAGCGGCTGTTTCTCAAGATCAACCACACCCTTGGGGAAGGGATCGCCAATCTGTTGTCACAACAACTGCTGAGCGGGCGGCTGGAGCAGCAACAGCGGCTGCTGGTGCAATCCGAGCTCAAGCTCATCCAGGCCCAGATCAATCCCCACTTCCTGTTCAACACCCTCAACACCATCAGTGCCATCACGCGGCGCGAGCCCGAACGTGCCCGCCAGCTGCTGCTGCACCTCTCCCGCTTCTTTCGCAAGAATCTCAAGCGCCAGGATGGGCTGGTCACCCTGCAAGAAGAGCTGGATCACTGCCAATCCTATCTGGAGATAGAGCAGGCCCGCTTCGGGGAGCGGCTTCGCGTGCAAAACGAGATCCCGCCCCATCTGGGGGAGCTGATACTGCCGAGCTTCACCCTGCAACCCCTCATCGAGAATGCCATCAAGCACGGCATCTGCTCCCTCCTGGATCAAGGGTGCATTCGCCTCTTCGCCCAGGAGCAGGCGCACGAGGTCATGCTCTGCGTGGAAGACAACGCCGGCGCCTGGCAGACCGGCACCGGCGGAGATGGACTCGGCATGAGCATCGTCGACAGGCGGCTCAAGAGCGCCTTCGGTGAACGCTTCAGCATTCAGGTAACCTGCGAGCCGGAGCAGTGGACCCGAGTCAGCTTCACCCTGCCCAAGCCCCCCGGCCCCCTCACCAAGGAGATGACATGATCCGCGTGATCCTCGTCGATGACGAACCCTATGCCCGCGCCGAGCTGGCGGAACTGCTCGCCCCCGAGGCCGACATCGAGATCCTGGGCACGGCGGCCAATGCCATCGAGGCACTGCCCCTCATCCAGTCACTCAAGCCGGATGTGGTCTTCCTCGATATCCAGATGCCCAAGCTGAGCGGCATGGATCTGGTGGCCATGCTCGATCCCCTGCCCCGCATCGTTTTCGTCACCGCCTTCGATGAGTACGCCATTCAGGCGTTCGAGGAGAACGCCTTCGACTACCTGCTCAAACCGGTGGAGCCCGCCCGCCTCACCAAGACCCTGGGGCGGCTCAGACAGGATCTCAGCCCTCTGCCCATGACGACCCTGGCGCCTGTCATACGCCACATCCCGGGCTACCTGCACAACAGGGTCAGACTGCTGCCTACCTCGCAGGTGGAATATGCCTTCTCCGATCTCGGCGGCGTCCATGTGGCCTGTCAGGGGGAGCTGTTCCATACCCAGCTCACCTTGAAATCCCTGGAAGAGAAGACACCGCTGCTTCGCTGCCACCGCCAGTATCTGGTGGCGCCCGCCGCCATCTTCGAGATCCAGCTGCTGGACAACCAGCTGGCCGAGATAGTCACCCCGAGCGGGGCGCGTGTGCCGGTCAGCCGTCGCTATCTCAAGACATTGCGGGAAGAACTGGGCCTCGAATAACGCGCCCTGACTGTGCGCCGGATCACAATGGTTCGCCGCTCGCTTCGCCATGGCGCCGCTCACGACCTTTACCTGCCGTTAACAGAAGCTCTCCACTTACACTGCCGGCGCACACCATAAAATAACAATGCTGGAGCGTAACAATGATCTGGTTCTTCCTCTGTGTCGGCCTGCTGGTGGCAGGCTATTTTACCTATGGCAAATTCATCGAGCGGCTGTTCGGCCCCAAACCCGAGCTGGCAACGCCCGCCATCACCATGGCCGACGGCGTGGACTATGTGCCCATGTCGGACAAGAAGGTCTACCTGGTGCAACTGCTCAACATCGCCGGGGTCGGCCCCATCTTCGGCCCCATCCTGGGCGCCCTCTACGGCCCGGTCGCCATGCTCTGGATTGTGTTTGGCTGCATCTTCGCCGGCGCCGTCCATGACTACTTCTCCGGCATGCTGTCGGTACGCGCCAAGGGTGCCTCCGTGCCGACCGTAGTCGGTGAGCACCTCGGCACCGCCGCCAAGCACTTCATGAACCTGTTCGCCGTGGTGCTGCTGATGCTGGTGGGCGTGGTGTTCGTGCTGAGCCCGGCGGGTCTGCTGGCCAACCTCACCGCCACCGATCTGGTCTACTGGATCATGGCGATTTTTGCCTACTATATTCTGGCAACCATCGTCCCCATCGATAAGATCATCGGCCGCTTCTACCCCATCTTCGGCGCCCTGCTGGTGTTCATGTCGGTCGGCCTCATCATCGGCCTCATGGTGTCCGGCAAAGGCTTCTACAACACCGGGATGGACTTCTCCAACCTGCACCCGACCGATCTGCCGCTCTGGCCGCTCTTGTTCATCACCATCGCCTGTGGCGCCGTCTCCGGCTTCCACGCCACCCAGTCCCCGCTGATGGCTCGCTGCATGCAGAACGAGAAGTCCGGCCGCTTCATCTTCTACGGCGCCATGATAGGTGAAGGCATCATCGCCCTCATCTGGTGCACCCTGGGCCTCTCCTTCTACGACAGCACCGAAGCCCTCAACGCCACCCTGGCGAGCGGCGGCCCGGCGGCCGTGGTGCACGAGGTCTCCACCAGCCTGCTTGGCACCGTCGGCGGCATCCTGGCCATCCTTGGCGTGGTGATCCTGCCCATCACCTCCGGTGACACCGCGTTTCGCAGTGCCCGCCTCATCATCGCCGACTTCCTGAAGCTGACCCAGAAGCCCATGGCCAAGCGCCTGCTCATCGCCATCCCCATGTTCATCCTTGGCTTCATCATCTCCAAGGCGGAATTCGGGGTGATCTGGCGCTACTTCGGCTGGGCCAACCAGACCACGGCGGTCATCATGCTGTGGGCGGCGGCGGCCTACCTCATCAAGGAAGGCAAGCTGCACTGGGTCTGCACCATTCCCGCCATCTTCATGACGGCGGTGGTGATCACCTACCTGGCCAATGCCCCCATCGGTTTCGGGCTGGCGATGGACACCTCCACCATCATCGGTCTGGTGGCGACCGCCCTCATCACCCTGGCCTTCCTGGTCAAGTTCAGACCCTCCCGTCTGACCCAGGCCGAAGAGCGCGGATAAGTCTTCCCCCTGAAAAACAAGAGGCCCGGCATCACTGCCGGGCCTCTTCGTTTCTGCCTTCCCTATCCCTGCCTGCCCTCGTCCGATCCGGACGGTGGCGCCTGGACGGACTCGTCGGTGGGGGTCTGCGCCGGAGCCTGATACCAGTGCTCTTTTGCCACCAGTACCGCCTGATCCGGCTGGGCGATGAAGTTGGGGGACATGATCTGCACCCCGAACTCGTTGAACACATCCTGGATATGGCCGTGCAACTCGGTCTTGACCGGCGCCGGCAGCAGATCCCCCTTCATCCGAACCTGCAGTTCGTACTCCACATACCAGTCCTGCAGGTTGAGCTGCCGCACCAGAGGCGGTTCATCCTGATTGATGAGCTTGCAGCGCCTGGCCGCCAGCTCCAGCATGGCGTGCACCTGACGCCAGGGCGTGTCATAGCCGATGGTCACCTTGGTCAGGAGCGCCACTCCCTTGCTGCCCGCCAACCGCGTGAGGTTGGTCACCCGGCCGCCGACCACCACCGCATTGGGCAGGGTCACCTCGTGCTCCTGACGGGTGACCAGCTTGGTGGAGAGGGCGTTGAGCTCGGTCACCATGCCCTCCACGTCCCCTATCTGCACCAGATCCCCCGGCCGCAGGGCGCGGGAATAGATGAGCACCAGGCCGCTCATGGCGTGGTTCATCACCCCGGCGGAGCCGAGTGTCACCATCAACCCGAAGAAGACGCTGATCCCCTTGAATGCATCGGAATCCGCCCCCGGCAGATAGGGGTAGGCCACCGCCAGGGCAAACAGCCAGATCACCACGGAGAGCAGACGCCGGGTGGCGCCAATGGTCTCCGCATGTAGCCCCTGCAGCCTGAACTGGCCCCGCTCGATGCGATCAAACAAGATGGCCAGCATGCGGATGAAGAAGCGGGTGATGACGATGATGAGGAGCACCGTCACCAGCCCCGGCATGGCGGCGATGATCCCTTCCAGCATGTCCGCGCAGAGGGCGAACAAGGAGTCCCCGAGTCGCTCGCTCCAGGCCCGGGTCTGGGGGAAGAGCCCAAGCACATAGGTGAGCCAGCCGTAGGTGAGCATGAAGATCACCAGCAGGGCCAGCAGACTCAGCAGCCGGGCCTCCACGTTGCCCGCGACCTGTCGCCACTGGTGGGGGATCAGCCCCTTTTGCAGCAACAACCGGTTGGCGAGCCACTTCTTGACGCGTCGGAGCCCCCTTTGCAGCAGCCAGACCAGGGCGAAGAAGAGCAGGCTGACCAGCAGCGTCTTGCCAACGGATTTGAGCAGATAGGAGGTCGAGTGCAACTCGAGATACTTGGTACGCACCCCGTCGAGCCGGACTTTGACGCGTTCGGCCGCCTGATCCAGGGTCAGCTCATCGAATTCATCCAGATCCCCTGCCAGCAGTACCAGGATGCGCTTGCCGTTGACCAGAAACTCCCGGCTGTCCTGACCATGCCGGGTGCCCTGCGCCACCGTCACCGGCAAGGCGAGATCCACGGGCTCCATCCGCTGGATCCGTTCATGGGCCAGCCGCACCCTGGCCGCCCCATCCAGGCTGCCATATTTGGCCGGCAACATGACGATGGGTTCATGGAGCAGGATCAGGGTCTGGGCCCGTTCCTGGTCGTTCGGTTCCATCCTGGGTTCGGCCGCCCAGCCAACGCGGGATAGCAGCAACACCATCAGCACCAGGCCAAGCCGCCATCCCTCACTCCAGCCCCATCTTTCCATCCGGCTCACCTCTCCCTTCGCCCCCTCGGGCATCCATTGCTGTTTGATTTTATCTAACCAAATCAAATTTGTGCGATAAATGAGCAACCAATGAACCACGACTGTACGAGTTCATCAACTCTCTGATTGCAGTCTTGCACTGGCGTAATATGCTGTCATCATGGCCGGGTGTCTTGCCGAGAGAAAACAAGGCATTAATTGCGACTCAGATGGGAGAAATCGATGGTACTTGACTACATAGCCCTGGGCATTCTGGTGTTTGTCGTCTTGGTCATGTTTTACGGGGTCATCGTCATTCACGATATTCCGTACGAAATTGCCAAGCACCGCAACCACCCCCACCAGGACGCCATTCATGTGGCCGGCTGGGTGAGCCTGTTCACCTTGCACGTGCTCTGGCCATTCCTCTGGATCTGGGCCACGGTCTACCGTCCGGATCGGGGCTGGGGCTTCAATCATCGTCTGGACAAGGATGAAGACGAGATCAAAACCCTCAAACAAGAGCTTGCCGCCTTGCAAGCCCGCATGAACACGCTCGAACAGACTGACAAATAGGTAACTCTCCATGGACCTGCTACTGATCCTCACCTATACCGCCATCTGTATAGGCATTTTCAAGATCTTCAAGATCCCGCTCAACAAGTGGACCGTGCCGACCGCCGTGCTCGGCGGCGTCTTCATCATCGGGGCCCTCATCACCCTGATGAACTACAACCACCCCTATTCGGAGCTGGCACGCAACTACTACGTCTCCACCCCCATAGTGCCGCTGGTCAAGGGTCGCGTCAGCGAGGTGCCGGTCAAGGCCAACCAGCCGGTCAAGAAGGGGGACGTGCTGTTTCGTCTCGATGCGGTTCCCTTCCAGGAGCGCGTCGCCAGCCTGACCGCACGCCTTGCCTCCAACAAGGACTTCCTGAAGTCCCTGGACGCCCGGCTGCGCTCTGCCAGCCTCGACCGGGATCGCGCCCTGGAGCTGGTGCGTCGCGGCATCGGCAAGCAGCGTGATCTGGACGTGACCCAGGCCAACGTGGACGACATCGTCGCCCAGATCGACCAGCAGAAGGCGTCGCTGGATGATCTCACCGCCCAGCTCAACATCGCCAAATACGAGCTCGAGCAGACCGTGGTCTATGCCCCTACCGACGGTCACGTGGTGCAGCTGGCCCTGCGCCCTGGCATGATCGCCGCCCCCTTCATGTACCGCCCGGTGATGACCTTCATCAACGAGGATGCCAACTCCTACGTCGGCTGGTTCTGGCAGAACAGCATGCAGCGCCTGAAGGCGGGGGATGAGGCCGAAGTGGTGCTGGACGGCATTCCGGGTCGCATCTTCAAGGCCAGGGTGCAGTCGGTGATCCCCGCCATGGCGCCGGGCAACATCCAGGCCCAGGCCGGTCTCATCGACCAGACTTCGGCCCAGGTGCCGGGTCGATTGCCCATCGTCCTCGAGATTACCGACCCCGAGTGGGCCAAGTATCAGGTGATCGCGGGCTCCAGCGGCCAGGCAGCCATCTACACCGAGCATGTCCACCACGTGGCCATCATGCGCAAGATCCTGATGCGCATGGGTAGCTGGCTCAACTACCTGTTCCCCTTCCACTAAGCTGCGATACACAGCGACAACGGGCCAGCCTTTGCTGGCCCGTTGCATATCTGGCAGCCCCTCTCTGCCAGCCCCTGCATTTTGAACGCAACCCCCCTATAATGGCGCCACCTCGCATCAGCACGTTGCCCCATGTTCGTCCTCAGACCCTATCAGACCGACGCCGTCAACGCCGTCATCCAGCACTTTCGAAAGCACCCGGATCCCGCCGTGGTGGTGCTGCCCACCGGCGCAGGCAAGAGTCTGGTCATCGCCGAGCTGGCCCGCAAGGCCCGTGGCCGGGTGCTGGTGCTGGCCCATGTCAAGGAGCTGGTGGAGCAGAACCACGCCAAGTACGAGGCCTGGGATCTTAAGGCAGACATCTTCGCCGCCGGCCTTGCCCGAAAAGAGGCAAGTGCCCAGGTGGTGTTCGGCTCGGTGCAGTCGGTGGCCCGCAATCTCGATGCCTTCGACGGCGCCTTCTCCCTACTCATCATCGACGAGTGCCACCGGGTCTCTCTCGATGATGACAGCCAGTACCATCAGGTGATCGACCATCTGAAGAGCGCCAATCCGGCGCTCAAGATCCTGGGGCTCACCGCCACCCCCTATCGGCTGGGGCTGGGCTGGATCTACCGGCGCCACTATCACGGCATGGTCAAGAGCCACGGGGAGCGCTTGTTCGGGGATTGCGTGTTCGAGCTGCCCCTGCGCTTCATGGTCAAGAACGGTTATCTGACGCCGCCCAGGCTGGTGGATGCCCCTATCGTCCACTACGACTTCAGCCGGCTGGTTCCCCGGGAGAACGGCCTGTTCAGCGAGGCGCAGCTCAACGGCGAGCTCAAGCGCCAGCAGCGGGTCACCCCCCACATCATCAGCCAGGTGCTGGAATATGCCCGGGAGCGGCAAGGCGTGATGATCTTCGCCGCCACCGTGGAGCACGCCCGGGAAATTCACGGCCTGCTCGGCAGCAAAGGAGAAAACGCCGCCCTTATCACGGGGGAAACCCCGGGGCCGGAGCGCGATGCCCTGATCCAGGCCTTCAAGGAGCGGCAACTCAAGTATCTGGTCAACGTGGCGGTGCTCACCACGGGCTTTGACGCCCCCCACGTGGATCTCATCGTGATGCTGCGCCCCACCGAGTCAGTGTCGCTGTATCAGCAGATCGTCGGTCGGGGCCTGCGCCTGTCACCCGGCAAGGAAGATTGTCTGGTGCTCGACTATGCGGGCAACAACTTCAACCTGTTTGCCCCCGAGGTGGGAGAGCCCAGGCCCCATGCTGGTACGGAGCCGGTGCAGGTACCCTGCCCCGCCTGCGGCTTTGCCAACACCTTCTGGGGCAAGACTGATGAAGACGGCAAGGTGATAGAGCACTACGGCCGTCGCTGCCAGGGGTTGTTCGAAGACGACGAAGGACACCGCGAGGAGTGCGACTACCGCTTTCGCGCCAAGAGTTGTCCCGCTTGCGGCGCCGAGAACGACATCGCCGCCCGCCGCTGCCAAAGCTGCGATCAGCTGCTGGTGGATCCGGATGACAAACTCAAGGAGGCCCTCAATCTCAAGGACTGCATGGTGATCCGCTGCGCCGGGCTGAGCCTCGCCAGCGGCCTGGGCAAGCAGGGTGAGCGGCTGGAGGTGACCTACCACGATGAGGACGGTCTGACCCTGATGGAGTACTTCGGCTTTCACTCAAGCGGCGCACGGCGCTTGTTTCAACAGCGCTTTGTGCGTCATCATTGGCCCGCTCCGGGACTCGAACCCGAATTTGCCACTCTGGAGAGCGTGCTGGCCGCCGAAACCCGGTTTCGCCACCCGGATTTCGTCATCGCCCGCAAGTCCGGTCGTTTCTGGCAGATAAAAGAGAAGATTTTTGACTACCAGGGCCGCTATCGCACCGCAGATACCCTGGCATGATGGCACCCTGGCAGATGAAATGCCGATTTTGATTATCGGGGATGGTACAAGATGCCGCCCCCTTCGTTCAGTTTGAGGATCTTATGCAGCGGCAGTTGATTGGTTTATGTGCTCTCGTTTCCACGCTATTTTCCACTGTGGCACCCGCCGCTCCGCTCACGCCCCCCAAGGGGGGCCAGTATGCCGTCATCGTGCAGGGCAACAGCGGGGTGGAGTTCGCAAGCCACGCCGATGACATGATAGCCCCCGCCTCCACCATGAAGGTGCTCACCGCCCTGGCCGCCCGCCTCGAACTCGGCGCCGATTTCCGCTTCGCCACCGACATCCAGGCCCAGGCCGGCACCAAGCAGGGGGATGCCATCAACGGTGACATCTGGATCAACTTCGTCGGTGATCCCACCTTGTCCCGCATGGACCTGGTCGCCCTGTTCAAACAGCTCGGCGTGACCCGCATCAAGGGCAATGTCTACGTCAACACCGGGGCCTACAACGGCTACGAGCGCGGCAACGGCTGGTCATGGGGGGATCAGACCCTCTGCTTCGCAGCCCCCGTCTCCTCGGTCATCATCGACAAGAACTGTGCCTACGGCACCGTCACTGCTACCCAGATTGGCAAGCCCGCTGTCGGTAACGTCGCCACCGGCGTGCCCATCGGCATCGGCGCCGACAACGTGGAGGTGATGAGCTATGGCGACATGGCGCGTCAGTTCTGCGCCCTGGAAGTGGACATGGCCAAGGGCAACTTCTATGAGCTCAAGGGCTGCATCACCCCGAACAAGGAACCCCAGGGACTGCGCTTTGCCATCCACGACGTGGAAGCCTGGGGCTGGGACAACATCCGCTGGGCCATGAACCGGGCCGGCATCAGCCACGACGGCCTGCTGCGCGTCACCCATCAGGCGCCGGTGGGCGCAGCGACGCTGGCCACCCACTACTCGGTCTCCCTGCCGGTCATGCTCGCCAAGATGCTGAAAAAATCCGACAACCTCTATGCCGATACCTTCTTGAAAACAGTCGGCCGCCACTACTACAACAAGCCGGGCAGCTATCGCAGCGGCACCATGGCGGTACGCGCCATCCTGACCAAGAACGGCATCGATCTGGGCAACGCCACCCTGGCCGACGGCTCCGGCCTCTCCGCCCACAACCTCATCAGCGCCCGCCAGATGCTCTCGGTGCTGAACTTCATCCAGAAGAACGACGCCCAGCTCGACTTCATCAAGCTGCTGCCGAGTTCCCAGGTGGACGGTACCCTGGCCTGGAGACGCAGCGTCACCGCCCCCATGATGAAGAACAAGGTCCACGCCAAGACCGGCACCATCACCGGTACCTCCAACCTGGCGGGCTTCATCGACACCGCCGGTGGTCAGCGCAAGGCCTTCGTGGTGTTCCAGCGCGGCCTTTCCCAGGATCCGGCCACCCATGAACGTTACCGTGCCAGCAAGGCCCCCTGGCCCTGGACCGTGTTCGAGAAGGGCATTCTGGAGAGCATCTACCAGCAGCAACCCATCCAGATTGCCGCGCAATAAATGCAAACGGCCGCCTTGCGCGCGGGGTGGCCTCTATCGAATACGGCGAATGACCGTATCGGCAATTTCCACTTTGACTGGCCCAAGGGCGAGGCTATGCTGTGGCAAACCTCGTCTTAGCGGCGAATTTAACGGAGAGAAACGATGTTTGTAGAAATTTTTGGTCGCCCCGGTTGCCCCTATTGTGTTCGTGCCAAGCAGATCGCCGAGCAACTGACCGAGGATCGCGATGACTTCGAGTTCCGCTACGTGGACATCAACGCCGAAGGGCTCACCAAGGACGATCTGGCCGCCAAGGCGGGCAAGCCCGTCACCACGGTGCCGCAGATCTTCCTGGACGAGCAGCACATCGGTGGCTGCACCGATTTTGAAGCCTACGCCCGTGCCAACCTGGGGCTCTGATCCCGAGACTGCACAAAAAAGGCGCCTGATGGCGCCTTTTTCATGGTCAAAACCGGGGGGATTCACGCCAGGGGGGTAAAGCGGCTCACCACCTGCCCCTGATGCTCAATCCACTCCATGAACATGGGAACGGGCCTGGCATAGACCTCCCCATCCTGCTCGGACTGATAGATGACTAGGGACTCCCCGGTCTCGGTGTGCCGGGCCAGGGTGAGCACCCGATAGAGCCCCCCCTTGAAGTGACGATAACGGCCGGGTGCAGGTGCGTGCATGAGAGTGCCTCGATGAAGGATGAGAGAGCCCCGTCTATGGGGCGACAGGGCACCAAGGCCCTTTTTCAGACCAGCCAATCGTGCCAGATAGCGCGTTTATTTCAATACACCGCCTTGGCTTTATGGGGTCATTCCCCATCTTTCACTGCCTTGTGGGGAAACCGGCAAAAGATCCTGCTGAATTTAACGGATCAGCAACCCTGTTTAGAGGCCCGATATCAGGGATTTATTCCATAAATTAGATTGTTCTAGCATTCAATTCTGTGAAGAATAGAGGTAGAAATATTTGATACTAAAAAACGCTTTCTGCCAACGCGCCCCCAGGGGAAGGAATCACGCTCACCATGTTCACGATCGACAAGTCGCACAAGCTCGACGATGTCTGCTATGACATCCGCGGCCCGGTGCATAAAGAAGCTCGCCGTCTCGAAGACGAAGGCCACCGCATTCTCAAGCTCAACATCGGCAACCTGGCCTCTTTCGGTTTCGAGGCGCCGGAGGAGCTCATCAAGGATGTGATCCTCAACATGCCCCAGAGCCAGGGTTACTGCGACTCCAAGGGGCTCTTCTCCGCCCGCAAGGCGGTGATGCAGTACTACCAGCAGAAGGGGATGCGCAAGGTCGACATCGATGACATCTACATCGGCAACGGTGCGAGCGAACTCATCGTCATGGCCATGCAGGCGCTGCTCAACAACGGCGACGAGATGCTGGTGCCCTCCCCCGACTATCCGCTCTGGACCGCGGCGGTGACCCTCTCCGGCGGCCATGCGGTGCACTATCGCTGTGACGAAGGGGCCGACTGGTATCCGGATCTGGACGACATCCGCGCCCGCATCACCCCGCGTACCCGCGGCCTGGTGCTGATCAACCCGAACAACCCCACCGGCGCCGTCTACGGCAGCGAGTTCCTGTTGGAGCTGATCGAGATCGCCCGCCAGCACAATCTCATCATCTTCGCCGACGAGATCTACGACAAGATCCTCTACGACGACATCTCCCACACCAGCGTCTGCACCCTGTGTGAGGATGTGATGGTGGTGACCTTCAACGGCCTCTCCAAGGCCTATCGCGCCTGTGGCTTCCGCCAGGGCTGGATGGTCATCACCGGGCCCAAGGGGCGCGCCAAGGGCTACATCGAGGGGCTGGAGATGCTGGCCTCCATGCGGCTGTGCTCCAACGTACCCATGCAGCACGCCATCCAGGCGGCCCTTGGCGGCTACCAGAGCATCAACGAGCTGATCCTGCCGGGGGGACGTCTGCGCCGCCAGCGGGACAAGGCCTGGGAACTCTTGAACGAGATCCCCGGGGTCTCCTGCGTCAAGCCCAAGGGGGCGCTCTACATGTTCCCGCGCCTGGATCCCAAGGTGTACGACATCCGCGATGACCAGAAGATGGTGTTCGACCTGCTGCAGCAGGAGAAACTGCTGCTGGTGCAGGGAACTGGCTTCAACTGGCCCGCACCGGATCACTTCCGGCTGGTGTTCCTGCCCCGGGAAGAGGAGCTGGAAGAGGCCATCGGCCGCTTCGCCCGCTTCCTCAAGGGCTACAAACAGTAAGCTCGGTTCACGAAAAAGGCTCCCGCGGGAGCCTTTTTGCTATCTGTCGCTGGCCAAGCCATCAGCCGTGCAGCAGGGCACCGGCCACCAGCACCCCCATGGTGATGAGGGCCACCCCGACGATGAAGGGCAGCACCCAGCGCACGAAGCGATCGTAGGGGATCTTGGCGAGCGCCAGCCCCGCCACTAGGTGGGCGGCGGTGGGAGCGAACAGGTTGATCCAGCCGGAGGCGGACTGATAGGCGGTGATCACCAGATCCCGGGAGATGCCGGAAAAGTCCGCGAGCGGCCCCATCAGCGGCATGGAGACGGTGGCCAGCCCCGAGGTGGAGGGGATGAAGAAGCTCAGGATGATGTGCACCAGATAGGCCACCAGGATGAACACCGACGATGACAGGCCGCTCACCAGCCCCTCAGCCCAGTGCAATATGGTGTCGATGATGACCCCCTGCTCCATCACCACATAGATGCCCCGGGCCACCGCCACCACCAGCGCCACCCCGATGAGATCCCGCGCCCCGTTCAGGAAGGTCGCCACATAGCTGGACTCCGGCATCCGGTTGATGAGCGCGATCAGGATGGAGGCGCTGAAGAACAGGGTGGAGAGTTCGTCAAACCACCAGCCCAGGGTCGGCAACCAGACAATGCCCAGATCCGACCAGGGCACCACCGCATAGATCATCAGCAGGAAGGTGGCGAAGAACACCGCCATGGTGAGCTTCTGCTTGCCGCTGAAGAGCCCGTCCCCGCTCTTCATCTGGGCGAACTCGTCGTCGTAGTGAATGTCGGCGAGCACGGAGCTGCCCTTGTCCTGCTGCACCCGCTTGGCGTAGCGCATCACGAACCAGGAGGCGAAGATCACCAGCAGCAGCCACAAGATGACGCGAAGGCCGATGCCATCCCCGATGGGGATGCCGGCAAAGCCCGACGCGATGCCGGTGGCAAAGGGGTTGACGGTGGACGCCAGTACCCCGACCCCGGAGCCCAGCAGGATGATCCCCGCCGCCACCATGCGATCGAAGCCCGCCGCCATCATCACCGGCACGATCAGTGCCCAGAAGGCCACCGTCTCCTCCGCCATGCCGAAGGTGGAGCCGCCGAGGGCAAACAGGGCGATAAGTACCGGGATGAGCAGCCGCTCACGACCGGCGAAGGCGCGCACGATGGCGCCGACCCCGGCATCCAGGGCGCCGCTTTGCATGGTCACCGCGAGAAAACCGCCGATGATGAGCACGAACAGCGCCACGTCCGCGGCCTTGTGAAAGCCCTGGATAGGGGCCTTGAGCACCTCGAACCCCCCCTGCGGGTGGGCGGGCAGCTCGGTGTAACTGCCAGGCACCGGCAGCAGGCGCTCACCGCCGCTGTAATCCGCCACGGCGGCGGCCGCGATCGGCTGATTGCTGTCGGCGGTGACATAGTCATATTTGCCCGCCGGCAACACCCAGGTGAGGGCCGCCATCAGGGCGATGATGATGAAGAGCAGGGTATAAACGGTGGGGAGCTGGCGCCTCGATCGCGCCGCTTGGGGGCTGGTCATAGTTTCCTTTCCTCGGCAGGGCCGTCAGTGATCCGATCAGCGCAAGACTAGCGGGTTTGATGAACCCAAAAGGTGATCGAGAATAATAAAAATCGGTGAAGCACGATGATTTCCCATAAAAAAGGGCCCCGCAGGGCCCCTCTTCATCGGTGTCAGGCTCAGAGCTCGACCACGTCGAACTTGACGTCCGGGTTCACGTCCGCCTCGTAGTCCACCTCGTCCAGACCGAAACCGAACAGGCGCAGGAACTCCTGCTTGTAACCGGTGTAGTCGGTCAGTTCGGACAGGTTCTCGGTGGTGATGGAGGGCCAGAGATCCCGGCAGGTCTGCTGTACGTCGTCACGCAATTCCCAGTCATCCATGCGGATGCGGGCCTGCTCGTCCAGGGCCAGATCGGCGCCGTACAAACGGGTGCGCATCATGCGATAGACCTGCTCCATGCAGCCCTCGTGAATGCCCTTCTCCTTCATGATCTTGAAGGCCATGGAGATGTAGAGCGGCATCACCGGAATGGCGGAGGAAGCCTGGGTCACCACGGATTTGAGCACGGCCACGTGGGCGGTGCCGCCCTTGGCAGCCAGATCCCCGCGGATGGCGCTGGCGGCGCGATCCAGGTCTTCCTTGGCGCGGCCCAGGGTGCCATGCCAGTAGATGGGCCAGGTCAAATCGGTACCGATGTAGGAGTAAGCCACGGACTTGGCGCCGTCAGCCAGCACACCTGCATCACGCAGGGCCGACATCCACAGCTCCCAGTCCTGACCGCCCATGACGGTGATGGTGTTCGCGATCTCTTCCTCATTCGCCGGCTCGACGGTGGCGGTGATGATCTGATCCTTGTTGGTATCGATGGCGGTGGTGGTGTAGGTCTCGCCGATGGGTTTCAAGGCGGAACGGACTACTTCGCCGGTATCCGGCAGTTTGCGCACCGGCGAGGCCAGGGAGTAGACCACCAGCTCGATTTGACCGAGATCCTGCTTGATGAGGTTGATGACGGTGTCGCGGCACTCGTTGGAGAAGGCATCGCCGTTGACGCTTTTCGCGTACAGACCGGCTTCCTTGGCGGCCTTGTCAAAGGCGGCGGAGTTGTACCAGCCGGCGGTGGCGGGCTTGGTCTCGGTGCCCGCTTTTTCGAAGAAGACGCCAATGGTGGCGGCGCCGGAGCCAAAGGCGGTGGCGATGCGGGAAGCCAGGCCATAACCGGTAGAGGCGCCGATCACCAGTACCTTCTTGGGACCATTTTCGATGGTGCCCTGTGCCTGGGTGTAGGCGATCTGGCGACGGACATTGGCCTCACAGCCAACCGGGTGGGTGGTGGTGCAGATAAAGCCACGAACCTTGGGTTTGATGATCATGTGTTGTCTCTTATCCGTTTGATGGATGAAATCGGGGCATAAGATACCTCATCTTGCCGCGATTAGGTGCTCTGATGTGTTGAACCACCGCCATTTTGTGTCCATGGGCCCTGACCATCCTGGCCACGACGTCGCCCTTTCAGCGGGTGCATGGCGAGCCAGATGGCCACCATGACCCGCACCGGCAGATGCCTGATGCCAGCCCCATGATTGCCAGCGCAGGCGCCCTCCCCCCATTAGCGCCCCACACAGGCTGGCCCATCAGGAAGCGAATCGCTTAAACGACTACTGTTTCAGGAAGAGGCAAACGGCCCGCCCGGGCCCTGCCGGAGCCAACACGCAAGGAGAAGTTCATGTCACGCACTCTGGTCATCTGTCTCGTCGGCCTGCTCGCGTCGCCACTGGTGCAGGCCGCCGTCTACCAGTGTACCGTCAACGGCCAGGTCACCTTCAGCGACATTCCCTGCGCCGGCAATGCCAAACCCATGGACTTGCGCATCTACACCCCGCCAGCCGAGGCAGTGGCCCAGGCCAGCAAGCAGACCGAAGCGATCGAGAAAGATCTCGCCGCCAGCCAGAAGCAGCGCCAGCTGGCAACCCTGCGCGCCGAGATGGAGGCCAAGACCCAGAAAATGAACGGCGAAATCACCCGCTACAACGCACAGCTGACGGGGACGGCTGCCTCCGAGGACGATAACGGCGGTGCGCGGCGCTCCGCCGCCGAGATCCGGGACATGAGCCGCCGCCATCAGAGCGAGATGGAAGCCCTGAACAAGCAGATAACCACCCTGCAGCAGCAAAAATAATCGGCCCCCTGTTCCAGGTTGCTGTGATACGAAAAAAGGGGGAGCCAAGCTCCCCCAACACCGCGCCTCTTGACCCATCAATATTGCGTTTCGAAGGAGGCCTCCGTCACCCCGGCAGGCAGTGCCAGCGCCCCCGGCGTCGTCTTGCCGACCACCAGCCGGCTGGCCAGATTGAAGGTCAGCGGCGCAATGCCCGTCACATCCGATGAGGGGGCCACATACACCTTGTAGGCGCCGGGCTCCATCACCCATTCGTTGGTGGCGCCGTCAAAGCTCGCCAGCCAGCTCGCCGGGATCTCGAAGCTCAGGGTCTCGCTCGCCCCCGCAGCCAGCAACCGGGTCTTGGCAAACGCCTTGAGCTCGATGGCGGGTTTGCTGAGAGCGCCGGCCGGCGCCGCCACATAGACCTGGGCCACTTCACGCCCCGCCACGGCCCCGCTGTTGTAGACGGTGGCAGTCAGGGTCACTTTCCCGTTCGAATCTGGCAGTGTATTGCTCTGTATGGCGGCGTTTTTATAGTCAAACTGGGTATAGGAGAGCCCATAGCCGAAGGGGTAATTCACCCCCTTGCCGAAGGTCGCGTAGTAGCGATACCCCACATAGATCCCCTCGTTGTAGTAATGGGTATCGATGGTGCCATCCCCGTCGGTGTCCGTGCCCGGGAAACCAGCTGATGAGGGCACATCCTGGTAGCTGGCCGGGAAGGTCTGGGTCAGCTTGCCGCTCGGGTTGACCGCCCCCGACAACAGATCGGCGATGGCATGGCCCGCCTCCTGCCCCGGCATATAGGCCAGCAGGATGGCATCGACCTTGTCCTGCCAGGCGCTGGTGTCCATGACGCCGCCGGTATTGAGTACCACCACCACCTTCTTGCCCAGGCCGTGGAAGGCGGCACTGACCTCATCGATGAGCGCCAGCTCCGTGTCGGAGAGCAGGTAATCCCCCTTGGCATTCGCCCTGTCCTGCCCCTGCATCGAGTTGCGCCCCAGGGTGATGACGGCCGCCTCGTTGCTGGCGGCATAGGCCGCGATCTCGCTCGCATCCAGCGCGGGTTCCGGGCAGCTCACTACGGTGGAGATGCCGCCAAAATCGCTCGACGTCTTGTTCTGCTCGAAGAAGGTGCGATAGAAATCGGCCAGCCCGGCATCGACGCTGAACTGCTGGCCCAGCCCGTCCACCAGATTGACGGTATAGGCCGCGTTCACGTCTCCGCTGCCGGCTCCGCCCTTCAGGGTATTGACCTGGGTAATGCCGAAGCTGGCCAGCTTGCTGCCCTGCGCCAGGGGCAGGCTGCCCTGCTCGTTTTTGAGCAGCACCATGCCATCGCTGGCCGCCTGGCGCGACAACCTGGCATGGCCCGCCAGATCCGGCGCATTGCTGGCCACATACCCCTGATTGGAGGGCATCTTCAGCACCTGGGTCAGGATCCGCGTCGCCCCCTGCTTGATCTCCTCCGCGCTCAGATCACCGGCCGCATAGGCCTCCTGCAACCCGGTCAGGGCATCGCCGTAGCCATAGGGCAGCGCCGGGCCACCGGGTTCGATGAGATCGTTGCCGGACTTGATCATGTCCGCATAGTGGCCATCCCCTGACCACCAGTCGCTCACCACGAAGCCTTCGAACCCCCACTCGTCCCGCAGCACCTTTGTATTGAGGTCCGCCCACTGGCCGGTGTAGGTGCCATTGACCTTGTTCATGGCGGTCATCACCGCCCAGGGATTGGCGTGCTCTTCGGCATACTGGAAACCCCGCAGGTAGATCTCCCGGATGGCGCGGGGGGAGATAATGTTGTCGACGATGGAGCGGGAGGTCTCGGCGTTGTTGGCAATGAAGTGCTTGATGGTGGTGCCCACCCCCTGGGCCTGGGCTCCCGCCACTTCGGCGGCCCCCATCACCCCGGAGACCAGGGGATCTTCGGAGAAATACTCGAAGCCGCGACCATTGAGGGGGTCGCGCTGGATGTTCATCCCCGGTGCGAGCCAGACGTCCAGCCCATACTCCTTTACCTCGTTGCCGATGGCGGCCCCCACCTGCTTGACCAGATCCCTGTCCCAGGTCGAGGCCAGCAAGGTACCGACCGGGAAGGCGGTGCCATGGAAGGTACCGCCCTCTCCCTCCCGGGTCGGCGAGATGCGCACCCCGGCGGCCCCGTCCGCCATCTTGCTGGCGGCGATGTCGAGACCGGACTCGGCATTGAATACCCCGTTGATGTAACCCACGCTGCCCGGTACATCTCCCTTGAGGTTATTGAGGGCCTCGCTGTTGATCTCGAAGGCGCCGTTGGCAAACACATAGCCCGGGCCCACCAGCATGCCCAACTGCTCGTCGTGGGTCATCCTGGCCACCATGCCCTCGGCGAGGCTGCGGTAGTAGGCGTTGTCCTTGACGGTTTCCTTGGGCGCCTCGGAGCTGTTGTCGTTGCACCCCTGGGTGGCCAGGGCCAGCGCGATGGCGATGGCCAGTCCGCTCCAGCCCGGATGCTGAGTGTGATGTTTCATCGGATCCCCTTTCGTTCCATGTTTTTAGAGAAATTGTTCTTAGAGACGTAACCAGACAAGCCAGGGCAGCTTATCGCAGGGAAACGGGGGTCTGCTTTGCATGGGGGAGCGACGACTTTGCATGGGGGTGGCGAGACACCATATTCCTACCGCCGTCACAGCGTTACATTTGGTTACCTGACACAACCTTAGGTTTCGTGGCGCTTGATCCCGCGCGCAGACGGCAGGCCGCCAGGCTGTCTTAATAGCGCGGTGCAGCAGGATGCTGCCCGCCTCGCCATCCGCTGCCGCCATGAAAAGGGAGTGTTCATGAGAAAGCATGTGTCAAACACCATCGCCCGCACGACGCTCGCCTTCCTGCGCGAGAGCGGCGTGGATACCCGCGCCATCCAGGCCCGCTGCCAGCTCAGCCAGTACGAGCTGGACAAGCCCGATGGCCGCATCACCGGCAGGCAACATCAACGTTTCATCCAGGCGGTCTCCTCCTTCGACTTTCTGTGGCGCGAGCGCATGCTGCACACAGAGGCCCCCGACAGGATCATCGACGGCGCCTATGCCCTGTTTCCCGAGCTGGTGGGGTTTTGCCTCAACCAACCCACCGCCGGGGAGGCCGTGAACAGCTACATCCACAACCGGATCATCATCGGCAACTGCGATGACTACCGTCTGCAAGGGGACGGGGAGCACCTCTTCATCACCTACCTCGACGAACTCAATGCACCCGGTCAAAGCCAGTCGGCCATCGGCAACTTCATGATGCTGCGGGAGCTGGTGCGCCTCTATGCGCCCCGGGCGCAGCTGACGGTGAGACTTTGCGGGGAGGCCGGCCCCGAGCACAAGGCCCTGGACGATCTCTTCGGCTGCCACTGCCAGTTCGGTCAGCCGGCCAATGTCCTTGGCCTGCGGCACGCCGATCTCGCCCTGTCAGCCGAGACGCATCTTCCCCTGCTGCACAGGCAGCAACGCCAGCAGATAGCCCAGCGGGTGCAGACACTCCAGCAGGAGCAAGGCTTCGCCGCCATGGTGGCGAGTCTGTTGAGGGAAGCGCTTTGCAACGAGACGATGGGGGATGCGTCGAGCTGTCTGGATCACCTCTGCGCCGTCATGAACATGAGCCGCTGGACCCTCAACGCCCGCCTCCAGCAGGAGGAGCAAACCTTCAGCAAGGTATTGCAACGGGTGCGCATCGAGCAGGCCTGCGCCCTCCTGGCCGACAGCCGCATGAGCGTGCAGGAGATAAGCGACCGGCTGCGCTTCTCCTCGCTGTCTGTCTTCTCCCGTTTCTTCTCCACCCACCTGGGGGCCTCCCCCCGCCACTATCGACAGCGCAGCGCCGGGCGAGGGAGTGAAGCCAAGGTCTGAACCGCTATCCGGGGAATGGTGCAGCGCCTCCCGGCGTGTTATCCATGAGACGGCGACAGGTGGCACGACGACCACAGCAACAATCTCGTTTGAATACAAACGAGGGGGGAATGCAGCACACCAAGCAATTAATCGACGATTAATCAGGGCAATACACAAAAGTTTCATTCACGGCATATTCAGCTTTCCCGGAGATTGCCGCTATTGTTAACAAGCTCAAATAACCGTTATGACCCCATTCAAGGATCTCATGGAGGAGCTCCATATGTTCTGGAATCGCAAGACGAGCAAAGAGGCGAGTGAACAGGTGGCGAAGATGGCGGAGTTGAGCGCCTTCGAGCAGGCCATCCAGTCTCAGGTACCCTATATCCAGTTTACCCCGGCGGGCATCGTCACCTTCGTCAACGACCTCTTCCTGCAGATAGTGGGATTCAGTCGTGAGGAGGTGCTCGGCAAGCATCACAGCGCCCTCTGCTTCCCCGAGGACGTCAAGGCACCCGAATATGAGAAGCTGTGGCAGGATCTGCGCGGTGGCGCGTTTCGCAGTGGCCGCTTCATCCGCCAATCCAAGTCGGGCAAGGCCGTCTGGCTGGAGGCGACCTACTTCCCCATCGTCGTCGAGGGACGGGTCATCCGGGTCGCCAAGGTGGCCTCCGATGTGACCCAGCAGCAATCCTCCCTCGAACGGACCCAGGCCCTGCTGGCGGCGCTCGACAAGTCCCTCGCCGTCATCGATTTCCAGCCGGACGGCACCGTCATCACCGCCAACCAGAACTTCCTGCGCTGCTTCGGCTACCGGCTGGAAGAGGTGGTCGGCCAGCATCACCGCCTGTTCTGCGAGCCCGAGTTTTATCAGAAAAACCCCAACTTCTGGCGGGATCTCGGGTCCGGGGACATCAAGTCCGGCCTCTTTATGCGCCTCGGCCATCGGGGCGAGAAGATCTGGCTGGAGGCGACCTACAACCCCATCTTCAATCACGAGGGCAAGGTGGTCAAAATCATCAAGCTGGCGAGCGACATCACCGAGCGGATCGAGAAGTCCATCTCCACCCGGGCCGCGGCCCAGAAGGCATGTGCCATTGCCAGTGAAACCGTGTCGAGCGCCGCCAAGGGGCGGGAGGTGATCGACAAGGTGCTGGAGACCTCCCGCCACATCAACACCTCGGTGGGGGAAGTCAGCCAGCAGATAGAACAGCTCAACCAGCAATCCCGCAGCATAGAGTCCATCATCTCCACCATCAGCGGCATCGCGGATCAGACCAACCTGCTGGCGCTGAACGCCGCCATCGAGGCGGCCCGGGCTGGCGAGCAGGGTCGCGGCTTTGCGGTGGTGGCGGACGAAGTGCGGCAACTGGCGGCGCGCACCTCCAGCTCCACCAACGAGATCGTCTCCGTCATCAAGCACAACTCCGAGATCACCTCCCGCATCACCCAGACCGTCTCCATCGTCTCCGACAAGGCGGTCGCGGGGCAGGATCAGGCCAACATCATCTCCTCGGTCATCAAGGAGATCATCGAGGATGCCAACTCGGTCTCCGACACCGTCAAGAGCCTCTCCATCTAGGGGCTGGCCTTTTAAAAAAGAGACGGGGCCTGGCCCCGTCTCTTTTTCATGCAGATGGCGAAGAACGCTCAATCCTCCCCCGACAGATAGTGCCTGGCCTCCTCATCGGCCTGTTGCAAGGCGGCGTCCCACAGCCCGGCGATGCAGAGCCCCTCCTCCCCCACGGCCTCCTCTTCCAATGCCTCCAGCGCTCTGGCATCGGCCAAGGTGAAGGGATGGTGGCCGAGCAGCGCCTGTGCCCTCGCCAGTAACCTCATCTCGCTCATCATCGACTCCTCACAGATCAGCGCCTGCCTCAGACTGTAGCCGATGTCAGCGCTCAGGGATCTGTGGTGACCACAGCCCCTTGAGGACGCCGTACCGGTAGCTGGCCCACCCCGATGCCGGCCAGCACGGCGGCGCAGGCGACCCATTGCAGGGCGTTCAGGGTCTCCCCCAGCAACAGGTAGGCGAGCAGCAGGGTGAAGACCGGGATGAGGTTCACGTAAGCCGCCGCCAGGGTCACTTTCACCTGGGTCACCGACCAGTTGTAGAGCAGATAGGCGCCGAGCGTCACGAAGGCGCCGAGGAAGAGGATCACCGCCATGCCCTGCCAGGCCCAGTCGGCGGGCCAGGGGGCAGAAAAGGCGAAGGGCGCGAAG
Source organism: Aeromonas intestinalis (assembly GCF_054052485.1). Classification (NCBI taxonomy): domain Bacteria; kingdom Pseudomonadati; phylum Pseudomonadota; class Gammaproteobacteria; order Aeromonadales; family Aeromonadaceae; genus Aeromonas; species Aeromonas intestinalis. The sequence continues at coordinate 72,730 of NZ_JBSTYK010000011.1, read as the reverse complement.
AAGAGGGTACCGACGAAGGCCTGCAGGGCGGTGAGCGTCATGACGCCGTAACGGCTGGAGAGTTTCTTGAACACCACAGAATAAGTGGCGGCGCAGAGCATGGCTCCCATCTCAAGACTGTTGCCGAGCAAGGCATTGGCAGCAAATTCATCTGCTTCACCGCCCAGCCCCAGCAGGGCGATGCCGAAGATGGCGATGCCAAAGCCGAGCAACTGGCGCCGACTCACCCGCTCTTTGAGCAGCACGAACGCCACCAGAGCCACCATCAGTGGCAGGAGGGCGCACACCATGCCCGCCTGACCGGCGCTGGTGTAGCGCAAAGCATTGACCTCCAGCAAGAAATAAAGGCAGGGTTCGAGCGCCCCCATCAGCGCCAGCCAGCGCCAATCCCCTTTTTGATAATGAAAATCACCGAGCCAGCGGTAGCACAGGAGCCAGCAGCAGGCGGCCACCAGCATCCGCATGAACAACACCTGGCCGAATGACCAGACCTCCAGCACATGCTTGAGCGCGATGAAGGAACTGGACCAGAGCAACATGGCCAGGGTCAGGGCAAAAATAGGTAAAGGACGCACCACTTCCTCCATGAACTGGCATTTTGAATAATAACCATGCCGCCTTGCGGTTGTCTAAAGGCACCTAAAATCAGATAATACGGCCGCCTTCACACCGGATAACCCATCTTCAATGACTGAGTACCTGCTTTTACTGGTCGGCACCGTGCTGATCAACAACTTCGTGCTGGTGAAGTTTCTCGGCCTCTGCCCCTTCATGGGGGTCTCTGGCAAACTGGAAACCGCCATCGGCATGGGTCTGGCCACCACCTTCGTCATGACGCTGGCCAGCGCCTGCTCCTATCTGATGGAGCACTATATCCTGATCCCGCTGAATATCGCCTATCTGCGTACCCTGGGTTTCATCCTGGTGATCGCCGTGGTGGTGCAGTTCACCGAGATGGTTATCCGCAAGAGCAGCCCCACCCTCTATCGCCTGCTCGGCATCTTCCTGCCCCTCATCACCACCAACTGCGCCGTCCTCGGCGTGGCCCTGCTCAGCATCAACGAACACCACAACTTCATGCAGAGCATCATCTACGGCTTCGGCGCCGCCTGCGGCTTCTCCCTGGTATTGATCCTGTTTGCCGCCATGCGTGAGCGCCTGGTGGCCGCCGACGTGCCGGCCCCATTTCGCGGCGTCTCCATCGCCATGGTCACCGCCGGCCTGATGTCGCTTGCCTTCATGGGCTTTACCGGCCTCATCAAGATCTAGCCCTATGACTCATATACTCTTTGCCATTCTGGTGCTGGCCCTGCTGGCCCTGGCCTTCGGCATCATTCTGGGATTTGCCGCCGTCAAGTTTCATGTGGAAGCCGATCCCATCGTCGATCAGCTCGATGCCCTGCTGCCCCAGACCCAGTGCGGCCAGTGTGGCTACCCGGGCTGCAAGCCCTACGCCGAGGCACTGGCGAACGGCGATCAGATCAACAAGTGCGTGCCTGGTGGCGATGCCACCATGCGCAAGATAGCGGATCTGATGGGGGTCGAGCCCCTACCCCTTGGCGGCGGTGACGAGGCCGCCGTGCCCGTCAAGAAGGTTGCCTTCATTCACGAGGACATGTGCATCGGTTGCACCAAGTGCATCCAGGCCTGCCCGGTCGACGCCATCCTCGGCGCCACCAAGGCGATGCACACCGTCATCACCAGCGAGTGCACGGGTTGCGATCTCTGCGTCGACCCCTGCCCGACCGACTGTATCGAAATGATCCCGGTTCCGACCACGGTCGATAACTGGAAATGGGATCTGGCCAAGGTCACCATTCCGGTCAAGATAGTGGAGTAACCATGCATTCCTTGCTCGAACGTATCAAAGCCGGTTCCCTCTGGGATTTTCACGGCGGCATTCATCCTCCCGAGAACAAACACCAGTCCAGCCTGACCCCTGTGGTCCAGGCGGGCCTGCCGCCCCAGCTCATCATACCGGTGCGCCAGCACGCGGGCCCCGCCGGCGATCTGCTGGTCAAGGTGGGTGACAGGGTCAAGAAGGGCCAGCCCCTGACCCGTTATGACAAGGGCCGCATCGTGCCGGTGCACGCCTCCACCTCGGGGACCGTCACCGCCATCGAACCCCATACGGTGGCGCACCCCTCGGGGCTCGACGATCTTTGCGTGCTGCTCACCCCGGATGGCGAGGATGCCTGGGGGCCACGGGACGGGCGTCCCGATTACTGGAACCTGGAGCGTGGCGAGTTGCTCGAGCGCATCCAGCAGGCCGGCATCGCGGGCCTCGGCGGCGCCGTGTTCCCGACCCACAGCAAGCTCGATGGCCGCGGTCAGCTCACCGAGATCCTCATCGTCAACGGCCTGGAGTGTGAGCCCTACATCACCACCGATGACCGGCTGATGCAGGAGTACGCGGACGAGATCCTGGACGGTATCCGGGTGCTCAAGCACCTGCTCAAGCCCAAACTCACCCTGATCGGAGTGGAGGACAACAAGCCCGCCGCCATCGCAGCCTTGACATCGCACGCCACCGATGAGGACGTGCTGGTCAAGTCGGTGCCCACCAAATACCCCTCCGGCGGCGCCAAGCAGACCATAGAGCTGCTCACCGGTCGCCAGGTGCCCAAGGGCGGGCGCGCCGTGGACATGGGCATCATGGTGCTCAATGTCGCCACCGTGTTTGCCATCAAGCGCGCCATCATCGACGGTGAGCCCTTGATCGAGCGCATCGTTACCCTCACCGGCGATGCCTTCAAGCAACCGGGCAATGCCTGGGTGCGCCTCGGCACCCCGGTACGCTGGCTGTTGCAGCGCTTCGAACTGCAGCCGGAGGCGGATCAGCGGGTCATCATGGGGGGCCCCATGATGGGCTTCACCCTGCCCCACGCCATGGTACCCGTGGTCAAGGCCACCAACTGCCTGCTCTCCCCCACCCGGGCCGAGCTGCCGCCACCCGGCCCCGAGCAGGCCTGCATCCGTTGCAGCGCCTGTGCTGATGCCTGCCCCGCCAACCTGCTGCCCCAGGAGCTCTACTGGTACAGCCGGGTCAAGGAGTATGACAAGGCGGAGGGGCTCAACCTGTTCGACTGCATCGAGTGCGGTGCCTGCGCCTGGGTCTGCCCGAGCGAGATCCCCCTGGTGCAGTACTACAAGATTGCCAAGGACGATATCCGCGAGACCCGTGCCGAGGCCGAGAAGGCCGAGCGCGCCAAGCTGCGCTTCGAGGCCAAGCAGGCGCGTTTCGAACGGGAGAAGGCCGCCCGCGAGGCTCGTCACGCCGAGGCCGCCGCCCAGCGCCGTCAGGCCATGACCAAGGCGGGGGGCGACGACCCCGTTGCCGCCGCCCTGGCCCGTCTCAAGGCCAAGCAGGAGGCGGCCGACGGCGCAGCCCCATCGGATCTCAGACCGGACAATGCTGATATGGCGGCGGCCCGGGAGGCGCGCAAACAGGAGGCGCTGGCCCGCCGCGCTGCCAAGGCGGCCGAAGCGGCAGAAGGAGTGCAGAACCTGGCCGCCGAGGCCCGGGAGAGTGCTCCCGTCGCCGAGGTTGATCCCAAGAAAGCGGCCATCGCCGCCGCCCTGGCCCGTGCCAAGGCCAAGAAGGCAGCCCAGGCTTCAGAGCCCGATGCCGATGCCGCCGTGGTTGAGACCGCCCCTGCTGCGGATGAACCCGCAGCCGAGGTCGATCCCAAGAAAGCGGGCATCGCCGCCGCCATCGCCCGTGCCAAGGCCAAGAAGGCGGCCCAGGCTGCGGAGTCCGATGCCGAGACTGCCGTGGTGGAACCCGCCCCTGCAGCGGATGAACCCGCGGCCGAGGTCGACCCCAAGAAAGCGGCCATCGCAGCCGCCCTGGCCCGTGCCAAGGCCAAGAAGGCGGCTCAGGCTTCGCAGTCCGATGCCGATACTGCCGTGATGGAACCCGCCCCTGCAGCGGATGAACCCGCAGCCGAGGTCGATCCCAAGAAAGCGGCCATCGCCGCCGCCATCGCTCGCGCCAAGGCCAAGAAGGCAGCCCAGGCTTCGGAGTCCGATGCCGAGACTGCCGTGGTGGAGCCTGCCCCTGCAGCGGATGAACCCGCAGCCGAGGTCGATCCCAAGAAAGCGGCCATCGCAGCCGCCATCGCCCGGGCCAAGGCCAAGAAGGCGGCCCAGGCTTCGGAGTCCGATGCCGATACTGTCGTGGTGGAACCCACTCCTGCAGCGGATGAACCCGTAGCCGAGGTCGACCCCAAGAAAGCGGCCATCGCCGCTGCCATCGCCCGTGCCAAGGCCAAAAAACTGGCAGCCGAGGCCGCCGCGAAAGGCCAGACCGAGCCAGACCCACTTTCAGACAAGAGCCATTGATCCATGTTCAATATCGCGACTGCGCCCTTTGCCCATAACCGCAAGCAGACCCAGACTCTGATGTTGCTGGTGATCCTGGCCTGCCTGCCCGGTTTCCTGGCGCAAACCTGGTTCTTCGGCTGGGGTACCCTGATTCAGATCGTGCTGGCGCTGGTGACGGCGCTGGCCTCGGAGGCACTGGTGCTGACACTGCGTGGCCGCCCCGTGAAACCGGCCTTGCTGGACGGCAGCGCGGCCCTCACCGCCGTGCTCATCGGGCTCTCCCTGCCGCCCCTGCTGCCCTGGTGGATGCTGGTGCTGGCCACGGCCTTTGCCATCATCATCGCCAAGCACCTCTATGGCGGCCTCGGTCAGAACCTGTTCAACCCGGCCATGGTGGCCTATGTGCTGCTGCTGGTCTCCTTCCCGGTGCAGATGACCAGCTGGCTCCCCCCCGCCAGCATCGCCGCCTACGGCATCGGCTTCGGGGATGCGGTCTCGGTGATCTTCACCGGCTTCAGCCTCGATGGCTACAGCATGCTGCAGCTCAAGCAGGGGGTGGATGGCCTGACCATGGCGACGCCGCTCGACACTCTCAAGACAGGTCTGACCCAGGGCCTCACCGCCACCGAGGTGATGACCCACAAGGTCTTCGAGGGCTGGGGCGGTATCGGCTGGAGCTGGGTCAACCTCGGCTACCTGCTGGGGGGCCTGTTCCTGTTGCAGCAGAAGGTGATCCACTGGCGCATTCCGGTGGCCGTGCTGGGCGCCCTGCTGCTCTCGGCCACCCTGGGATATCTGGCGACACCGGATGCCACCGCCACTCCCATGCTGCATCTGTTCAGCGGCGCCACCATGCTGGGGGCCTTCTTCATCGCCACGGATCCGGTGAGCGCCAGCACGACACCGCGAGGCCGGATCGTCTACGGGATCATGATAGGGGTACTGGTCTACCTCATTCGCCGCTTCGGCGGCTACCCGGATGCCTTCGCCTTCGCGGTGTTGCTGGCCAATCTCTGCGTTCCGCTGATAGACAGCCTGACCCGTCCCAAGGTCTATGGAGCACGCCGCAAATGACTCACGCCCTGATCTTTCCCATCCACGCCAAGGGGAGCGCCCCATGTTAAAGAGCATGCGCAAAAACGGCGTCACGCTGGCCCTGTTCGCCCTCGCCTGCACCGCCATGGTGGTGCTCACCAACGAGCTCACCAAGGATCGCATCGCTCACCAACAGCAGCTCGACAAGCTGCGCATCCTCTCGGCCCTGCTGCCGGAGGGGAGCTATGACAACGATCTGGTAGCCAGTTGCAAGTTGGTCACCAGCCGTGAATACCTCGGCAGCGACCAGCCCATGCCCCTCTACAGCGCGACGCTCAAGGGGGAGCCCACCGGCTACGCGCTGGAGACCATCGCCCCCGACGGCTACAGCGGCGCCATCCGCATGGTGGTCGGCACCGATGCCAAGGGGACGGTCAGCGCGGTGCGCGTGCTGGCCCACAAGGAGACCCCGGGGCTTGGCGACAAGATCGAGCTGAAAAAATCCCGCTGGATCGACAGCTTCGTCGGCCGTACCCTCAATGCAGACAATGACGCGGCCTGGGCGGTGAAGAAGGATGGGGGCGAGTTTGACGCCTTCACCGGCGCCACCATCACCCCTCGCGCCGTGGTCAAGGCGGTGAAGAACCTGCTGCGCCTGCAACAGGAACACCCCGAGCTGCTGCGGGATGCCCCCGCCTGCGACGCAGCCCCATGATGCCGGAGCCAACCATGCAACAGACAATGCAAGAGTCCATGGAACAGGTGGACGTGATTGACACGGCCTCCCCGGCCGAGGGCAATGCCCGCCGCGAAGAGCTCAAGGAGCTGATGCTGCAGGGGCTGTGGAAGAACAACCCCTCTCTGGTGCAGGTGCTGGGGCTCTGCCCGACCCTCGCGGTCTCCTCCACCTTCACCAATGCCCTGGGGCTTGGCCTGGCGACCCTGGTGGTGCTGGTCGGCTCCAACCTTGCCGTCTCCCTGGTGCGCAACCTGGTGCCCAAGGATATCCGTATCCCCATCTATGTGATGATCATCGCCGCCTTGGTGACCAGCGTGCAACTGTTGATGAACGCCTACACCTATGGCCTCTATCAGTCGCTGGGCATCTTCATCGCGCTGATCGTCACCAACTGCGTCATCATCGGCCGGGCCGAGGCCTACGCCTCCAAGAACCCGCCCCTGCTGGCGGCGGTCGACGGCTTCATGATGGGGCTCGGCTTCACCCTGGTCCTGCTGGTGCTGGGGGGCTTGCGGGAGATCATCGGTATGGGCACCCTGTTCGACGGGGCGGATCTGCTGCTGGGGGACTGGGCCAAGTCACTGCGCATCGAGCTGTTCCACGCCGATGCCAGCCTGCTGCTGGCCATCTTGCCACCGGGTGGCTTCATCGGGTTGGGGCTGCTCATCGCCGGCAAGAATGCCATCAACGATCGGCTGGGCCGCAAGCACAATGCCGACAAGGCCCACTGCGCCGTGCCCGCTCCCGGCGCCCGAGCCACAGAGCTTTAAACACAGATTCGAGAGCAATGAACAACCAAAAACGCAGAGAAATTCTGGAGCGACTGCGGGATGACAATCCCCACCCCACCACAGAGCTTCATTTCAACTCGCCATTCGAGCTGCTGATCGCCGTCCTGCTGTCGGCCCAGGCCACCGACGTGAGCGTCAACAAGGCCACCGCCCTGCTCTATCCGGTGGCCAATACCCCGGCCGCCATGCTGGCCCTCGGGGTGGACGGGGTGAAGCACTACATCAAGACCATTGGCCTGTTCAACACCAAGGCCGAGAACGTCATCAAGACCTGCGCCATCCTGCTGGAGCGCCATGGCGGCGAGGTGCCGGAAAACCGCGAAGCCCTGGAAGCCCTGCCCGGAGTGGGACGCAAGACCGCCAACGTGGTGCTCAACACCGCCTTCGGCTGGCCCACCATCGCCGTCGACACCCACATCTTCCGGGTATCGAACCGCACCGGTTTCGCGGTGGGCAAGAACGTGGATCAGGTCGAAGAGAAATTGCTCAAGGTGGTGCCCGCCGAGTTCAAGCTGGATGTGCATCACTGGCTGATCCTGCACGGCCGCTACACCTGTCTGGCACGCAAGCCTCGCTGCGGATCCTGCATCATCGAGGACTTGTGTGAGTACAAAGAAAAAGTCTACCCGGAGAGCTAGGTATCGAGGCATGTGCTTCCACCTCGCCTTTAACGATATTTTATTTCATAGAATGAATCTCAATCAGTACAAATAACCAACCTGGAGAGGCAAGCAATGAGAATTCTGCACACGATGTTACGCGTCGGCGATCTGCAACGCTCCATCGACTTCTACACCCGGGTGCTCGGCATGAAGCTGCTGCGCAAGAGCGAGAACAGCGAGTACAAGTACACCCTGGCCTTCGTCGGTTACGGCGACGAGAAGGATGAAGCCGTCATCGAGCTGACCTACAACTGGGGTGTCAGCGAGTACGAGCTGGGCTCCGCCTACGGCCACATCGCCCTGGAAGCGGACGACATCTATGGCACCTGCGAGGCCCTGCGTGCCGCCGGCGCCAAGATCACCCGCGAGCCGGGCCCGGTCAAGGGTGGCACCACCGTCATCGCCTTTGTGGAAGATCCGGACGGCTACAAGATTGAGCTGATCGCCAAGAAGGATGCGGGCGCGGGTCTGGGCCAGAGCGTCTGATCCACCGTTTGCCAGAGATAAAAAAACGGGGCCATTGGCCCCGTTTTTTTATCTGCCAGCTCCCCGGTGCGCCCGACATCGGGGCGCACCGAGTCTCGGCAATCGATGCCTGGCATCACGCCAGACGGAAGCGGCCGATGGTCTGGCGAAGACCGGCCGCCAGCTGGCTCAGCTCCAGGCAGGCACGGGCGGTGTGATCGGCGCCGCTCGCCACCTCATTGGAAGAGTCATTGATCCGCTCCACGTTGCGGCCGAGCTCGTCGGAGACCGCATCCTGCTCACCGCAGGCGCTGGCGATCTGAATGGCCATGTCGGCTATCTGCCCCACCGCCACCTCGATCTGCTGGATGCCGTCGCTGGTCTGCTCGCTCTGGCTCACGCACTGACGGATCATCTCGCAGCTCTGGCCGGTCACCGCTTTCGCCTGATTGGCGCGGGCCTGCAAGGTCTCGATGATGGCGACGATTTCGCCGGTGGAGGCCTGGGTACGACCCGCCAGGGTGCGTACCTCATCGGCGACCACCGCAAAGCCACGGCCCTGTTCGCCCGCCCGGGCCGCCTCGATGGCGGCGTTCAGCGCCAGCAGATTGGTCTGATCGGCGATGCCGCGAATGACGTCCACCACCACGTTGATCTGGGCCGATTCCCGCTCCAGCTCGGCCACCAGGGTACCGGCCTGCTCCATCTCCTCGGCCACCCGGGTGATGGCCACCAGGGCCCCCTGCACCTCACGATTGCCCTGCCTGGCCAGGGCATTGGCGGAGCTGGCTGACTCGGATGCCACCTCGGTATTGCCCGCCACGTCGGCCACCGTCGCCTTCATCTGGGCCATGGCGGTCGCCACCATGGCGATCTCCTGTTGCTGGCTCTGGATCCCTTGCGCCGACTGCTCGGAGACGGTGCTCACCTCCTCGATGGCGGCGCCGAGCTGGGTCACGGCGGCCACCACCTCCTCGATGAGACCACGCAGGTTGTCCTGCATCTTGAGGGAGGCCTTGGCCAGCATGCCAAGCTCATCCTGGCCGATTTGCTGGCGATCCAGCTGATGGGTGAGATCACCGGCGGCAATGGCATTGGCCTGTGCCACCACCGCATGGAGCGGCAGGCAGATCTGGCGGGTCAGGAACCAGGTCATCACCCCCATGAACAACAGCAAGGCCCCGATACTCAGGGTGGCGGAGGTGGTCACCATGGTGACGCTGCCGAGCAGGCTGCCCCGGTTCTCCTGCACGAAGCCGAGGTTCACGTCCACCAGGGCATTGACCGACTGCTCCAGATCGCTGTAAGCGGCATTGGACTGGAACAGCGCCTCCTTCGCCTGAACCAGGCTGCCCTGAGACAGTAGCACATCGATCTGGTTGACCTGGCGCAGATACTGCTGCCAGTGCTGCTTGGCACGGTTGAACGCCTGACGCTCGTGAGCCGCCCCCACCGTCGCCTCGTAGGCGCTCAGGGCGCGCTCGACCTTGCCGATGCTGTCCTGAATGCGGCCACGGCGAGCCTGCAGATCGGCCACATCGTCGATCATCAGCAAGGCAAACTGGGCGCGGCGAACATAGGAGACGTCGTAGAGCAGATTCTCCACCGAGATGACGCTGGGCAGGGTGGAATCGGTGAAGTTCAGCACCCGATCCCTGATGCCGCGCAGCTCGCTGGCGAGAAAGAGACCGAATATCACATTGATGACGGCAATGACCGAAAAGACCACGGCAATCTTCTTGCCGATGGAGAGATTTTTATAAGACATCTTGGTTGGTGATCCTCGACTGCTGACAAGCAGGTGCACGATGGCGATCACGTCCCTGTAAACGATGGCCCGAAGCGTCCTGACGGGAGATAAAAAAGCGCGAGCGACAAGGGAAGCGGCGCTCGCAGGGGCGGCACCTTACCACAAGACCCCCATGGCCCTCATCGCCTTTCGTTGCGGCGGAACCCTTTCAGAGGTCTGCACCGTTCGGGGCGCCCGGCACAACATCGACCGGCGGTCACCAAACTTGAGCAGATTGTGGCAATCGCCCCGATGCCGTGGACAAAGGGCCCCGCCGAGGATGTAATGGAGTCCGCTCTTTTCCTCGTCTCAAGGTCTGCCCATGGATAACGTATCGACCCTCTCCCCCTCCTGGACCACCCAGCTTCGCGAGCAGATCCAGGCCCGCCCCCTCACCGCCCTCGGCCTGCTCATCGCCCTGCTGGCCGTGTTGCTGCTCCTGCTGCAAAGCCTCGTCATGCTGCTGGCGGGGGACATCAGCCCGGGGGCCCGCTATGGCCTCATCGGCGGGGTCGCCGGTTTTGCCGCCACGGCGCTGGGCGCCCTGCCTGCGCTGTTTTTGCGATCCGTCCCCCAGCGGGTGGAGGATGGCATGCTGGGCTTTGCCGCCGGCATGATGCTGGCCGCCAGCGCCTTTTCACTACTGTTGCCCGGGCTCGAGGCGGCCGAGGGGATCACGGGGGACGGCTTTCTCGCCGCCGCCGTGGTGGTGACCGGCATGACCCTCGGCGTCTTGCTGATGCTGGGGCTGGATCAGTTCACCCCTCATGAACATGACAAGACGGGCCCCTGCGGCCCCGGTCACGAGAGCTGCTCCCGGGTCTGGCTGTTCGTGTTTGCCATTGCGCTGCACAACCTGCCGGAAGGCATGGCCATCGGGGTCAGCTTCTCCCAGGGGGACATGGCGGTGGGCCTGCCGCTCACCACCGCCATCGCCCTGCAGGACATTCCGGAAGGTCTGGCGGTGGCGCTGGCCATGTGCGCCGCCGGTTTTCGCCCCTCTCTCGCCGTGCTGGTCGCCATCGGCAGCGGCCTGCTCGAACCCCTGGGGGCCCTGCTCGGGGTCGGGCTCGCCAGCGGCATGGCCATCGCCTACCCCATTGGTCTGGGGCTCGCCGCCGGCGCCATGCTGTTCGTGGTCTCCCACGAGGTGATCCCCGAGACTCATCGCAACGGTCATCAGACCTATGCCACCCTGGGGTTGATGGCGGGCTTTGCCCTGATGATGACCCTCGACACCGCGCTGGGTTGATAAGGCACTGATCTCTCACCTAATATCTAGCCACCATGCAGCCCCTGAGGGCTGTGACTTGCCAGGGAGTGGACGGAATGAGGGTCAGGATGGCCGGGCTGCTGTGCCTGCTGCTGATGGGCGGCGAGGCCGGTGCCATCGAGTATTACCGCACCGCGGCCCAATCCGATTCGGCCCCCAAGTATCTGCGCCAATCCGATGGCCGGGTCGGCGGGATCTGCGTCGACCTGTTTCGGCTGATGGAGCAAGAGGAGCCTGCCCTGCGCATTGTCGGGGATCAGGCCTTTCTCCCCCTGCGGCGACTGGAAAAAAAGGTGCTCTACGGCCAGCTGGACTTCATCTGCGGCGTGGGAGACAACCCGCAGCGGCGCCGCGACTTCAGCTACCTCAGCCCCGCCATTTTCACGGTGCGCTACCACCTGGCGGTGCGCCGCGACGATGATGTCGAAATCCGGAGTTGGGAAGATGTCAGGGCTCTTGGCCGGGACGGGGTCATTCTCATCAACCATGGCAGCGGCGCCATCGCACGGTTGCAAGCTATCGGTGACCTTCGCATCGACAGCGGCGGGATCAGCAGCGAGGCCAACTACGACAAGCTGCTGATGAAACGGGGGCGTTTTTTCTATTACCGCTCCCCGGGGTTCGAATCAGACCTTCGTGAACATCGGCTGGATACCCAGATACGCCTGTTGCCCAGGGTGATGGAGGAGACTCCCTTCTACATCCTGTTCCACCGCCAGAGCTCCCCTGAGCGGCTCAAGCTGTTTGGCGACACCCTGCAACGGCTCGCCAGCCGGGGGGAGCTGGCAGCCCTGGCGGCCCGCTACGATTGATTTTCCCGCAATCAGCCATTCGCGCCGCTCAATGCTCGGCGACATCGACAACATTTGTTATCATCCGCGCCAAGCAAGGCGGCCCTCGAGTGCCGTCCACCATAGTGCAGACACGAGACAGACGAGGTAGAGGATGAAAGTAGGTATTATCGGCGCCATGGAGCAGGAAGTCGCCCTGCTGCGTAGTCAGCTTAGCGAACCCCGCACCCTGCAACTGGGCGGCTGCGAGTTCTATCAGGGGCGGCTCGCCGGTAAAGAGGTGATCCTGACCCGCTCCGGCATCGGCAAGGTCGCCGCCAGCGTCGCTACCAGCCTGCTGCTGGAGAAGTTTGCCCCGGATTGCGTCATCAACACCGGCTCCGCCGGCGGCTTCGACCAGGATCTGCACATCGGTGACGTGGTGATCGCCAGCGAAATGCGCTTCCACGACGTGGATGTCACCGCCTTCGGCTACGAGATGGGGCAGATGGCCCAGCAACCCGCCGCCTTCCCCTGCGACGAGAAGCTGATCGCGCTGGCCGAATCCTGCATCGGCGAACAGGGCAAGCACCAGACCAAGATTGGCCTCATCTGCACCGGTGATCAGTTCATGTGCAAGCCAGAAGCGATTGCGAAAGCTCGCGCCGACTTCCCCCAGATGCTGGCGGTGGAGATGGAAGGGGCCGCCATCGGCCAGGTGTGCCAGATGTTCAAGGTGCCCTATCTGGTGGTACGCGCCATGTCTGACATCGCCGGCAAGGAGCAGGTGGAATCCTTCGATGCCTTCATCGAAGTGGCAGGCCAGCACTCCGCCGAGATGATCATCAGACTGCTCGGCAAGCTGTGATCGACGCCACCGCCTGGGAGCCTCTGGCCGCCTCGCTGCTCTCGACGAGCGCGGCCATTGCGCTCGGGGCCGCCCTGCTGGAAGCCCTGCTGCCCTGGCCTGCCCGCTTTCGACTCGGCGCCGTACTCCCGCTGCTGGTACGACTGGGTCGCCGGGTCTATCGCCCCGACGGTTCCCCGCGCCAGCAGTGGCAGGCCGGTCTGCTGGCCCTGCTGGTAGTCTGGCTCCCCTGCGCAGCCGGACTCTGGGCGGTGCGCAATCTCTCCCTGAGTGAACCCCTGTTCGACCTCCTGTTCCTGCTGTTGATGCTCGAATCCCGCCCCTTGCGCGAACTCGCCAAGGCGACCCGGGCTCTGGCAAACCAGGAGACCCTGGTGGTCGCCAGGCTGCAGGTGGCCCCTTGGCTCAGACGCGAGACGGGTAGTCTGTCGGTGATGGGACTCGTCAAAGCGGTGAGCGAAACCTGCGCACTGCGTCTGGTCGGCCAATGGGCCGGCCCCTTGTTGGGGTTTGCGCTGGCGGGCGTGCAGGGAGCCCTGCTCTGGCGCCTTGCCCAGCTGATGAACCAGGCCTGGAGCCCGAAATCGAGGGAGTTTGAACACTTCGGCCGCGCGGCGTCTGCCCTCTATCAGGGACTCTGCGCCCCCGTCATCCTGCTGCTGGCACTGCCGCTGTGGCTCACCCAGCTCTGCCTCGGCCAGTTGCCCGGACTCGGGGCTCGCCTGCGCGCCGCCCTGCCCTGGCCCTATCCAGCCATGGGCTGCCTGCTCAGCCTGGTGGCGAGCGCCACACACACTCGCCTGGGCGGTCCCCGCTACTATCAGGGCCAGCTGGTGCGCCTCCCCGTGCTCGGCGACGGCGCCGAGCCGGATGCGGGGCTGCCGCTGCGGCTGCTCAACCGCCTGGCGCTCATCGGTTGGGGATGGATGGGACTGGCACTCTTGCTCACTACCCTGGAGCTTGTCCGTGGTTAATCGATTCGCCGTGAAAGCCCTGTTCACCCTGACGCTCCTGCTCGGCTGGCCACAGAGCGGCTGGAGCCAGCCCCCCCAGCGCATCATCAGCCTTACCCCTCACCTCACCGAGCTGCTGTTCGACATCGGCGCCGGGGATCGCATCGTCGCCACCGACGACGCCTCCGATTTTCCCCCCGAGGTGAAGACCAGGCCCCAGGTGGCCAACTACCGCAGCATCAATCTGGAAGCCCTGCTGGCGCAAAAGCCGGATCTGGTGGTGGCCTGGCGCTCCGCCCAGTCCCGCATGCTGGCCCCGGTGGCCCAGCTCGGCATCCCCATCTTCTACTCGGAACCCACCGACTTTGCCTCGCTGGCGGACGAGATGCGCCGCCTTGGCAAGTTGCTCGCATTGGAGCCAGGCGCCAATGCCCAGGCCGATGCCTATATGGCGAGACTCGATGGCTTGAAACGGCAATACGGCCAGCCCAAACCCGTCTCCGTGTTCTACCAGCTCTGGTATCCGCCGCTTACCAGCGTCAGCGGCTCGGCCTGGCCGGCGCAGGCCATCGCGCTGTGCGGTGCCACCAATGTCGCGGCCGGGGCCAAGACCCCCTACCCCCAGATAGGGCTGGAACAGGTGATCAAGGCCAATCCGAGCCTCATCCTGGCCGGGAGTCAAGATCCCGCCGTGCTGACCCACTGGCAGCAGTGGCCCATGCTGGACGCCGTCAAACATGGGCAACTGAAGCTCATCAATCCCGACGAACTGCACCGTTTCACCCCCCGCGCCCTCAATGCGGTGGAACAGGTGTGCAAGGCAATACAGGCGATCCAAGAGACGGCTCCCCATTCCTGAAGCCGATAACCGTCAATCCTGAGATATCGGTTAAGTTTCTTGCTTCAAACGTCGATAACTGTAAATCCAGCATTTTCTCGGCCGATCACATTCTTCTTGCAAGAAACTCGCGCCTTATTTGTTAGTATATGATTCATCACTGTTTTTAATGAGATGCTCACTATGTTCAATGAGAAAACGATCCTGATCACCGGTGGCACAGGCTCTTTCGGCAAGCTCTTTATCCAGACCATACTGGAGCGCTATCAGCCCCGTCGCCTGATCGTTTACTCACGCGATGAGCTCAAACAGTTTGAAATGCAGCAGGAGTACAATGCCCCCTGCATGCGCTACTTCATCGGGGATGTGCGGGATGCCAACCGGTTGACCATGGCAATGCGCGGGGTCGATTATGTGGTCCACGCGGCAGCCCTCAAGCAGGTGCCCGCCGCCGAATACAACCCCATGGAATGCATCAAGACCAACATCCACGGGGCCGAGAATGTCATTCAGGCCGCGCTGCTCAATCAGGTCAAGAAGGTCATCGCCCTCTCCACCGACAAGGCCGCCAACCCCATCAACCTCTACGGCGCGACCAAACTCGCTTCCGACAAACTGTTTGTAGCCGCCAACAACATCGCAGGCCAGGATCCCACCCGTTTCGCGGTGGTGCGTTATGGCAATGTGGTAGGCTCTCGTGGTTCGGTCGTACCCTTCTTCCAGAAGAGAATTGATCAGGGAGCAACGGCACTCCCCATCACCCACGCCGAGATGACCCGATTCTGGATCACCCTGCAGCAGGGGGTCGATTTCGTGATCAACAACTTCTCCCGCATGAAGGGGGGGGAGATCTTCGTCCCCAAACTGCCTTCGGTCCGGATCACTGACCTGGCTACCGCCATGGCTCCCCAGCTAAAACAGGAAATCATCGGTATTCGGCCTGGTGAGAAACTGCATGAAGTGATGTGTCCCGCAGATGACTCCTATCACACCTTCGAGTTTGACGACTTCTTCATCATCGGCCCTACCATCAATTTCAATAACCGTAACAACGACTTTTCCGTCACCGCGACGAATGAAGCTGGAAACTTGGTTGAACAAGGATTCGAGTATAACTCTCGCAACAACGGCGATTTTCTGACCATTGAACAACTCAAAGCATTGAACGACAAGATGGTGGTGGCATGATTCCGTACGGGAGACAGTCTATCAGCGAGGCGGATATCGAAGCCGTCGTCGAGGTATTGAGATCCGATTTTCTGACCCAAGGTCCGGTGGTTCCCCGCTTCGAGCAGGCGGTCGCCGATTATTGTGGCGCCCGCTTCGGCGTGGCCGTCAACTCAGGTACTGCCGCTCTGCATATCGCTTGCCTAGCGCTGGGTGTGGGGCCTGGGGACTGGGTCTGGACCTCTCCCATCAGCTTCGTGGCTTCCGCCAATTGCGCTCTCTATTGTGGGGCTCAGGTAGATTTCATTGATATCGAGTCCGACACCGGCAATATGTGCGCCATGGAGCTGGAACAAAAACTGGTAGTAGCCAAGAAAGAAGGGCGCCTGCCCAAAGTGGTCATTCCGGTGCATTTCGCGGGGCTCCCCTGTGACATGAAAGAGATCTACCGCCTGGGACAAGCGTATGGCTTTCGTATCATCGAAGATGCCTGCCACGCCCTCGGCGCTCGCTACTATGACGAACCAACCGGCAACGGCCGCTACAGCGATATCACCGTCTTCAGCTTCCACCCGGTGAAGATCATCACGACCGGTGAGGGTGGCATGGCGATGACCAACGACCCCGCCCTGGCCAAAACCATGCGCCTGCTGCGCAGCCATGGCATAACCCGGGAACCAACCGACTTCATCAATGAACCCGATGGCCCCTGGTATTACGAACAGCAGATGCTGGGCTTCAACTACCGGATGACGGATATCCAAGCTGCACTGGGATTGAGTCAAATGCAGAATCTGGAAACATGGATCATCAAACGGAGCGAAATTGCCCATCGTTATTTTGAAGCCTTAGCGCCCTCACTGCTACCCATCTATTTTAATGAACAGCTACGTAGTGCCTTTCATCTTTATGTTCATCACGTGCTTCCTCAGCAACGCAATGTATATTTTCACTATCTGCGTGAAGAAGAGATTGGTGTAAACGTTCACTACATACCTATTTACCAGCAACCTTGGCATCGGATATATTCTAATATACAACTGGAGAATGCGGATAAATTTTACAGCGGAGCTATTACTCTACCTTTGTTTCCAAATATTGAAGACGAACACTTATCAGAAATAATAAACAGCATTCGAATTCTTATGCAATTTAAGTACTCAACTGAAGAGAATCAGTGTTAGTTACACTAAGGTATTACCCTTTATCTTCATTTTTTAAAAGACCAAATTGGGTTGTTTTTATCCTTATTATCACAAAAATCTATAGCCTGACCTATAAAACAGGAAAACAAGTCAACATCATTTTTCACCGCGGGAAATATATTATAGTCATCACCAAAAATAACCCCACCCTTTTTTAGCAAGCCATAGTAAAGATTAAGTTCCATAAATGTCTCACCAGCCTCATGAGCCGAGTCTAAGTAAACCATATCAACTTTGTATTTCAGCACTTCAATCATCCTAGCGGCAACGACCGATGACACTCGAAGAGGAATGACAATGTCATCCATTTTATATTTACGTACGGTAGAGATGAAATTCTCAAATAGCTTTGGCTGTCCACTAGATGTCCCCATGATAGAGTTGAAACTTCCCTTCAACCACATGTTGATATCCCCACACCAAGTATCAACACAGATAATCAAAGCCGGAATATTATTTTTCTTTATATATTCCGCAATAAAGCAAGCTGAAGCACCACAAAAAGATCCGACCTCAATAATGAGATGTATTTGTCCATCATCAACACGACTAAATAAGTAATTCAAGTCTCGCTCTGAAATATGAGCATTGCTTGGAACACCGTAATACGTCGGCTCAAATAATGGTATAGATGCGTATATGTCATTCACACAGAAAAGATCTAGATTAATTTCTTTTGCTGATGGGTAAAACTTTTCGCTACGATCTAGTTTAGTAATAACATCTTTCAATTGGTAATCAGCTTCTGTCGTAGAGGAAAACCAATTGTTCATTTTCTCTGACGTTATGACATTAAAGTTTTTCATAGTATTTATCTTTAAGAATATATCCATGTAGAGTTATTTAAAACACATTAAAATAACCATCAATAAACTTTACGTGATTTATCGTTCTATCAACCAGAGGTCAGTTGCTTAGACAATTCATGATATCCATTTAGAAAACTTTTTTCTGAAAAATATTCTCGCTGTACTTTAATATTTTTCTCTATGAGAGACAACATATCTTCCGACTGCGACATCTCAATAAAACAAGATGCGTCACTGAAGTTGGTAACAACACAACCATTTCCATAAGAAACATACGCTTTATTACCAGGCACATCTGATAATACAGGGATACAGCCTCTCCCCATGGCTTCAATTGTTGCAAAGTCACAGATAGAATATTTTTGTAGAATAATATAGAAATCGCATTCATCAAATATATATTGAATATCATGATGGACCTGCCTTTCTTTTATCCATAGTACATTATCATTTAAATCATTTACGATAATATTTCTCTCTACCAAGTCATTTCTAGGACCTGAGCCTACCAGAACCCACTGAATATCCTTTCCAAAGCGCTTCTTAAGATCTCCTAGAAAAATAGGAATATTCTCAATTGCCTTCGCATCATTAACCATTGCAACAGTAACAAACTTAATTGTGTTTGGACGTAAAAAACCAGCTAAAAGCGATTTTATCTTATCAGAATATGAAAAATCATATACCTCACATCCGTTATGAACTATATGGTAATCAGCCATAAGGCTCTCTAATTCAGGAGCAGTCTTCAATAATGAATCATATCCTCCTAGAGATGGATAAACATTCTTCTTCACACCGGAGAGACAGTGCTTATGTATCAAATCCCAAGTAATTCTTAGTCCATCACTAGGCATTCCACCATATGCCAAATATTCATAATACATACTTCCCTGACCATGATAGACAAGTGCTTTTTGAGTGAAATCAAATAAGGAAGAAAATATAAACGCTGCTTCAATATCGTGGAATATGTATATATCCTTTGATGTAAAATGGATTTGCTCATGTAAATTTAATACTTTGTTCATATAGGCTTGCATATGTGCCAATCTTTCATCAAGAGCATTCATATTATTGTATGGAAATGTATGGCTAAGCGTATGCTCCCATAAATCAATAATCGCACCATATATATCAAGACATTTAGGTGGATAGAATATTCTTGGTTTATCAACACAAGCAGGGCTGATCATCTTGTCACCAAAGACATAGAAGTCATTCTTCACAAGCCCTAATGACTGATTGCTTTTTTGCAGTCGATAAATCACACCAGCTGGACCACCACACTCTCCAGCATATTTAAAAAATGTGAAATTAAATACTCTGGGAAGTTCAGGGTCATAAATAGCCCCATGACTAGTTGAGCAAAAACCACTTAAATCATTATTATTGTTACTCTTTTTTGATGATAGCATTAATAAAAAAAGTTCACGAGGATCTGCAGATGCGGGATACACTGTTCCAATCCCATTGACTTCTTTAAATATTAGTATTTCATCATGTTTCATATCCAATAACTGGAGAGAAATAACAACCTGATACCTATAGTTGGCAACTATTACGGGTACGTGAGAATAATGTTCAGCCAGCTCTCTCGGGCTAATTATTGGAATCTGTTGATAAAATGTACCAGTCTTTTTTAGATCATTATCGCAAAAAGCAATAACAGTCCACTCCGCTTGCAGTAGATATAATGCAAGAGCCCCCTCCACCGTTGGGCCGAATATTATTGCATATTTACGAATAGACATAGATTATCACTCCAGCAAGAACATGCATTTACATCATTCAATTAACTTTAAAAACTGACATATTATTTTTTCATGTGAGAATAACTTACGGCTCATCCTAGACCGAACTGTATATTCAGATATGAATTCATCATCCCTGAACGCCCGTAACATGCCAATGAGGAGCCCACCCGTTGAATTTTCAACAAGGAGTCCAAATTCTCCTTTCTGTAGAATATTATTTGAACCATCATTATCAGTAGCAATAACTGGCTTACCTAATATAAGCGCTTCACCAATCGACAGTGGTTGCCCCTCAACATGAGAAGATGATATATATACATCGGCAGCATTGATATATTTGTATGGGTTATCAGTAAACCCCACCAAAGTGACTCGTTCTCTCAACCCCAGTGTATCTATCTGGGCCGATAACCTATGGCGCGCATCACCATCACCAATGATAATCAAATGAACATTGCCATCTAAAATACCGCACAATTTTGAGAAGGCATCGATTAACCGGTCAAAACCTTTAATATCAGTTAAACGCCCAACCGACACAAAATTAAACGAACCAGGAAGTTCCACATTTTCTGTAGCTAGGTTATTTATCTGCTCGATATCAAAAATATTCGATATAATAGATTTTTTGACAGAAACATTAGGAAATAATTTGCAAAAACCTTGTAATCCAGATGGCGAAACAAAAACTAGTTCATCAAACTTACTGTAACACTTTCCTTCATCTTCATCACTATAATAAAAGCTTTTTGTCCAGTGATAACCGCCAAGGTCCGTATGGCACCACGCTATCCGATTTTCAGCCGGAATATGAGCGCAAAATAATGTTGCAGGCCCTTCAAGAAAGGCAATGACTGTATTAAATGGTAGACCAAGCATTGACTCATATATTTCACCTGGTGAGATAGTTCGCAGTAGGACCCTAGCTTCTATATCCTCATCTGAAGAGAACAATTCAATATGGTTATGTGGCGCACAAATCATACGACTGTATTGCCCGCCCCCATAAATAGAGATGACATTGGCTATAACACCTTCATCTCGTAATACTCGAAGAAGATTAACCAAGGCTCTTTCTGCACCTCCCGAACGCAGTGAGTTGATCACGATCAGCAAAGGCCCTTGTATCTTCTCACGAAATGCAGCACGTTTATCCAGAGCAATTAATTTTCTTGACTGCCATAGTACCTGACCGATTAGAGGATCTGACTCAATATACTTTATCTGATTATCAGTAACATTTAAGCCTATCAACTGAGACTTAATCTCGGAGAAATACATACTAGCAACTAAGATATAATCATAGTCTTCAGGAAGACCATCATCAATATGGCTAACCGTATAGCCATCCACTACAGTTCCCTTTTTAGTATAATCATTATCATAAATAGATAAGACGTCATACTGTATAAATATTATTTCCTTAAGATATTTATATAAACCACCGGTACCAAATACAACAACCTTCTTCTTATTCATAAGATATCCTGGCAGTATTTAAAGTGGTTAACCCTAAATTATTATCATGTGAACTTACATTTAAACTAACATAGGACTCTATGAAAGATTATTTTTCATACAATGATTTTTCTGGAAGGAGTCGTTCAAAAGCCAAATTGATTATTTTCTTTGAATTTAGGAAATCCTCTACACTCATATCCTCTTTGGTATATCGCCCTCGATATATTGCATCATTGATGCAATATATCGAAAATTTACCACTATCTATATCTTTAGCAATTCGCTCTGCATCTTTAATTGTTCTTATTTCTATATGGACCCGCTCTTTTTTCCACTTATTATATCTTGCAGGATAAAACTGCCCAGTAACTAATTGCCAGTACCGAAATAGATATTGGTTAACATCCTCATTGCTTCTAAATTTAGATGCAGTAGTTATTTTCATTCTCTCATCTTCTTTATCCCAAACATCCAAAAATGTAGATTTTAGATATGGAGTAGGAAAATGATTCATGATGAAGCCTGTATGTCCTTTCCATTTAAGAAAAATAATATTGTTAATAGCATGCCACCCGTATGCTATGTTAAACCATTTGTTAAAGTTATTTAATATCAGTCTCTTTTTCTCATATTCAGGTTTGACATGCCGATTGAAGTTTTTATTTATTAAGTCGATATCATTCAAAACAATATGAGAAATAAGGCCGTCGTGAGTTGCATCCATAATAGCAAAATCAACCGGAAGCCTATCTTTAAAAAACTCATTTTTCTTTAATGGACGCAATATAAACAGATCATCATTGAAATATACAAAGTGTTCACTTAACCCTTGTATATTGTGTAAATTTATTTCAAGTGGGTTAACGTTAAATAAGGGCAGGTTTGATTTATCGATATAGTCGCTATGATTGATAACGACCAACTTGGGGTGGTCTATATTCAACCAAGAAGGTAAATGCCCCCATGTTATCAAAAATATTTTATTTACCCATGGAGTAAACTTCTCAAATGCTCTAAAAATATACTGCAAATTATCCCAATCCTGATATCTAGAGGCATTATTAAGTTGTACGTTATCAGCTTTATATTTCCTGAATTCAGCTAACCAAGCTGGATCGCTACCATCTACCCATGGCAAAACAAAATCAACATTAAAGTTTTCAGTACTCATTTTGCATTACTCGGTAGTTATTCAAAGCATTAATGACTGCATCATCCATATCGAAATAACGGTATTCAGCGAGGCGACCCAGGGCAATCAACTGTGGGAACTGGGTTAACTCATCACGATAAGCTTGATAATGCTGCTTGGCCGTGTCTGTAAAGAGCGGGTAATAAGGCTCAAGTCCCTGTTTTGGCTGATAGTCACAGGGATATTCGTATACGATGCTGGTACCGGGATGCACCTGCCCACTGAAATGCTTGAACTCGGTGATCCGCGTGAAGGCTTCTTCATTCGGATAATTGACGGTAGTGGCCGGTTGAAATTGTTCCTGCGCCAGATGGCGATGCTCGAAACGTAGCGAACGATATGGCAGATCTTCCCCCTCTTCAGGCATCAGCTGGTCCAGCATACCGGTATAGATCAAGGGGCCATCAAAGAGCTCCTCATCCAAGAGCACCTGCTTCAACCGCCAGTCCAGTCTGACATGCTGCACCATGGGAGTAGACAATCTCACCTCAATCAGCGGGTTAGCAAGCATGCGCTCAAACATGGCGGTATAGCCATCGGCTGGCATCGCCTGCCAGGGATCGGTGAAATAGCGATCATCCCGACTGACCACCACGGGCACCCGCGCCGTCACCTCGGGAGAAATCTCGTCTGGCGCCACACCCCACTGTTTGCTGGTGTAATTGACGAAGGCTTTCTGATAGATGAAATCGGCCAGCTCACCCAACAGGGGATGCTGCTCTTTCCGCAGCTCCAGGATCGGTACTCTGGCACCGTCACCGAACCGGGTGCGAAGGGCCTCGATCATGGCGCTGGCTTTATCGGCAGGGAAACATCGCTCGATGCTGGTCAGGTTGAACGGGATAGGCACCAATTGTCCGTCGATACGTGACAACACGCGATGTTCGTATGGCAACCATTGGGTAAACTGCGACAAGTAATCCCACACCACCTTGTTATCGGTATGAAATAGATGTGGGCCATAGCGATGGATCAGCACGCCGTGCTCGTCCTGCTCATCGAAGCAATTACCGCCGATGTGATCGCGCTGCTCCAGCACCAGTACCTTCCAGCCAAGCTGGCTGGCCATTCGCTCAGCCATGACAGCACCGGAGAGCCCGGCGCCAATGACGATTGCTTGATAGTTCACGCCGCCTCTCCAAACAGTTGTTGCATGACTTGGGATGGGTGGGCCCGCTGAGTCCATGCCAATTGATGCCGCTCATCAAAGAACCAACCCGGCGCCAATTTCGCGACCTCCGCAGCAGACTGCTCGATAAGCTGCGTGAAGCGTACGACGTCATCCTGGCGCAGAAAATAGAGCGCGGCGGAATAGTAGTGATGGGCACGTCCCTGGGCAATGATCACGGGATCAGCATCGAACATAGCGGCATTGTCACAGGCGCGCAGCAGATCGTGCAGTGACTGCTCACGGCGTTCTGCCGACTTGCGGGTCTGCCCACCAAAGCTCTGAGTATGAAAACGGTAACGCCCCAGCGGCTCGGGAATGAAATCCAGAGTTCCTGGGTTGAGGGAGAGATTCAGGATGTGCCAAGGATAATCGAGAATGATCTTGCACCCTTCATCAATGGCATCAGCCATGCCGTCATAGCGGTGAAACATGATGGAGCTGGCATTGACGAAGACCCCGAAGCGGATCAGCGCCTCCCGCGTCATCACGGGCTCGAGGTAATGGGCGTTGTAGTAATCGCGGGTGAAGAGCTTGATAAGCCCATAGGTCTCATCGTCAAACATCTCCGCCTCGTGATAGCAAAGCGTGCAGCCGGGGTGCGCGTCCAGATAATCGGCCTGACGCTGCAGCTTGCCCGGCAAGGCCAGGTCGTCTCCATCCACATAGGCAAGGTAAGCCCCTTGCGCTTCGGCAAGCAGCCGCTTCTGGGTTCTGGCCAGCCCCATGTTCTGTTCATTTTGCAGGGCCCGCAGCCCCGGCCACTGACGTGCCAGCCGCTGCATGATGGACCAGGAGTCATCACTCGAGCCATCATCGATGGCGATCACCTCGAACTCGAAATCAGTTTGCTGTTCAAGCAGGCTGAGCAGGCAGGGTTCGATGAAGCGCGCCAAGTTGTAGACGGGCACCAATACGCTGACTTTCATAGGTAAATCCAAGGAAAAATGAATAGAAAAGAAGCTGATGAGAGAAAATGGGCAAGGCTACTGCACGGCCCCTGTCAACCCTTCCCCTCTCCGTCAGATTTAATGCAAAAGATATGCCTAACCAAGCTAATCCATTGACGCTATGGGATTTATGTGAACCGTATCCGATTATTCGTGTCGGCTGAGACCACGACTGCATACTTGCAACATATCGATCCCATCCCAGTGCCACTCGAACGCCAGCGCCTGGCCCGGTGCCACCACTCGGTCAATCCGGCAGAAGGGAGCAACCAGCAGCGCCGCTTCAAACCCGGCCCTGTCATCGCCGACCCAGACACAGGTCTGCATGTCCCAGGGCTGCGCCAGCAACTCACTCAGGGTATCGGCCATGAATTCGGCGACTGTACCTCCTCCGACGTATGCGAGCCGCAACGAGTTCGCCGGAGTCAATAAGGTGACGCCAGACAAGCAGCTCACCCTTATCGAACCTTGCTCGGCGGCATTTTGTTGACTGTGGATGAGCCGTTCC
This sequence comes from Aeromonas intestinalis, assembly GCF_054052485.1. Taxonomy (NCBI): domain Bacteria; kingdom Pseudomonadati; phylum Pseudomonadota; class Gammaproteobacteria; order Aeromonadales; family Aeromonadaceae; genus Aeromonas; species Aeromonas intestinalis. The sequence continues at coordinate 48,004 of NZ_JBSTYK010000011.1, read as the reverse complement.
ATTACCAGAGCGGGATCCTGAGCGAAGGGGGCAAAAAGGGTTTTCAGCAGGCGGTAACGCAGGTCTTCGGTTGGTTCGCCCAACCAGCAGAGAGTGGTTGGGGAAGCACAGGCCTGCTGGTTGAAACGGATGCAGTCCTGTTGCAGGGCGGCCAGGGTCCGTTGCCAGCCCTGCGAATCCAGCCCGGCAAGCCAGCGGCTGTCGAGTACAGCCATCGAACGACGATCTGGAAATACCACTTCCTGTGCCTCTGGCGCCAGGGGAATGGCTCGCACCTGGCGGATGGTATCATCCCCGCCCCAGATGATGCGTAGCCGGCAGCGCGCCGATAGCCAGGCGGTGATGCCCTCGTCGTGACCATAGCGAATGAAGCGGGTACGGGCGGCGACCTCTTGCCATTCACGGAGGCTGAAGAGTTCATTGAGGATCGCCAGCATGGCCTCCTGCTGCGGATCCCGGCGCGACGACAGCCGCACCACACAGGGGTTGCCCATCAACAGGGCCATCAACCAGGAGTAAAAAGCCACCGTCGGCACGTTGGAGGGCACCAGATGAAACGTGACCCCCATCGCTCCCCTTCCCTGCAGTCGCAGGATCTCTCTGGCCAGCTGGCGAGGTCGCAACCAGAAACCGAACGCGGCCAGGTCGGGATGGCGACGCCCCTCCTGCTGCAATCGGGCTGACAGCGCCGCCACGAAATCGCAGATGACGGGAGCAAAACAGGAGAGTGGCTGCGGGCAAAACGTCTGCCAGCTCCCCATCGGTGCCACGAAGCTGACGGCCGGCCCCGCCTGCCAGAGCCCGGTTATCGTCCCGGGCGGGCTCATTGGAAGGTGTCGCTGCATCCCCTCACCTCGGCGCCAGCCTGGCGCCCCAATACCTGAAAATAACGGCCATGGCGGCCACAGGGGCAATCATCTTCCCCCAGCAGCACGCCGAGATCCTCGGTCAGCAGGCTGTGACCGGGATAACTGCCCGGTATGGCCGAAAGCACCTGCAGCAAGCCTGGTTGGCCTATTGCCAGTGGTTGATGGGTCAACGGGTCACGCACCAGCAAATCGGCAAACACGGGGGCATGGAGGTGCCCCTGCTCACACTCGACGAAGATAGAGCCTACCTGCTCCACCATCCCATAAAAGTTGTGAACCCGGCTCAGTCCCAGCTGTTCGCGGCAACGGGCCTTGAAAGCGGGATTGTCCACCGCCAGGTGCTGCAATTTCTTCCAGCCACCGCTGTGGAAGAAGATGCCCTGCTCCAGTGGCAACTGCAGTCCACGCTCGCGTAGCGGCTCCAACAAGCACTGCCATACCATAAAGGTGAAGCCAAACAGCAGTACGGGCTGACCGGCATATTTCTCGCAGAAGGCTTCGATCACAGGCCAATTGGGACGCATCTGTTCATCAAGGGCATAAGTGTGGTCACGCCCAAGGAAAGAGAGTCCAAGTGCACCGGCGCCACGTGCCGAGAACCCGCTGCGATTCTGGATGAGCGCGGGTTGTTCCACCAGCAGCATGGGCAGCCGCTGTTTACCGACAAACTCCTGCAGGATTTTCACCAGCACCTTGCTTTGCAGGGCGGCGGTCTCTCTGTCCAGCACTATCTGTGACGCAGTCCCCGTGGTGCCCGACGAGGTAAGCACCTTGAACACCTCATCCTCCGGCACGCTTTTCCACCTTGCCAGTTTGAACAGGCGGGCGGCAAGATAGGGCAGCTCGGCGTAAGAGATGGCTTGCCCCCAACCAAACGCCGACAAGACGTTGGCGTATGCAGGGCAAGCCTGCTGATGGCGAGCAGTCAGCTCATTGAGACGCGTCAGCAGCAGAGCCGACTTCTCTCGTTGCGCCAGGCCAAATATTGAAGCATCCAGTAATGCGTTCATGATGCCTCCAGCAACGCCAACAGGGCCGGGTAGTCGACTTTCATGTTGCTGCGACGCGGCAGTGGCTGCACACGGATCAACACGCTGGAAGGGGGGACCTTTAACCAGCCGGCAATCTCCCGTTGCAGTTCGTCACAGGCCATCGGCTCCCCTTCGATGGCCACCAGCAGGCGATCATCCCGACCGGTCGCAGCGCAGAGATAGCCCTGCGCCTGCAGCCAACACTCCACGTCCGACAGGCTCACCCGCTTGCCAAAGAGCTTCAGGAAGCGATTGAGACGTCCGGTCAAATAGAACCGTCCCGCCTCGTCGCAACGAGCCAGATCGCCGGTAAAGAGAGACTCCACCTCGCGTCCGTGCGACAGCTCAGCCCGACCTTCGGCATAACCGAGCATGACGTTGGGACCGTCATAAACCAGCTCCCCCTCCCCTTCGGGCAGTCCCGCCTCGGGGCGCAAGGTGAGATGCCCTCCCGGCACGGCACGGCCAATGGCATCGGGGACAACCAGCACTTCATCGTGCCCCAGCCAGGCGATGCGTGGTGCAGCCTCGGTCTGGCCATACATGACGAAAAAACGACGCCCCAGCGTCGCGGCCTGAAGAGCGAACTGGCTTGCCAGGGCTGGCTCGAGGCGCCCACCGGCCTGAGTCAGGGTCATGAGGCTGGGATAACGGTTCCAATCAAAGCGCAAGCGGTTCAGCATCTGGAAGGTAAATGGGACTCCGGCCACGCTGGTGACCCGATGAGTATTGACCTCTTCCCAAAACTGGCGCTCGAGCGGGCTGACCGCACTCTGTACCAGCGAGGCTCCCACCAGCAGATGGCTGTTGAGCACCGACATGCCGAAGGAGTAGTAGAGCGGCAAACTGGTGATCGCACGCTCCTCAGAGTCCAATGCCAGATACTCGGCGATGGCGGCAGCGTTGGCATTGAGGCTGGCTCGGGAGAGTCGAACCCATTTACTGGATCCCGTGCTGCCAGAGGTGGGCAGCAACAAGGCAAGATCGGCGTACAGTGCAGGGGGTTTGCCAAGAGGTAAAAGGCCGCCTTCCGTAGTGACCACCAGGCTCGCGCCGAACCGCTCGCACAGCTCACGCCGCGTCTCCTCATCTTGGGCCGGATCAGCCAGCATCACCACATGCCCCTCACGCAGAGCCAGCAGATAATGCAACAAATGACGGGTTGAGGTAACAAACGGCAGGTAGATGAGCTGGCGCCCCTCCGGGTAGGTCTCTGCAAGCCGTGCTACCCGCTGTGCCAGCTCGCCATAGCTGAGCCAGCCTTCATCGGGATCCCGCCAGGCGGGAGCGCCATTGCCAGCGACCAGATGGGTTAGCAAATCGGGTGAACTCAAATCAGCATTCCCCCGTCGACTCCGATCACCTGGCCCGTGACATAGCAGGACATATCCGAGGCCAGGAACAGGGCCACCTTGGCCACCTCGTCCGGAGTGCCGATACGCCCCATGGCGATACTGGCCACCCGTTCGTCAAACTTGGCGGATGGCAACGAACGCGCCATGTCAGTATCGATAAAACCTGGGGCGATGGCATTGACCCGGATCTGGCTTGCGGCCAGCTCCTTGGCCAGAGACTGGGTAATGCCAATCACCGCCGCCTTGCTGCCGGCATAGCTGCTGAGTCCGGCCGCCCCTACGCATCCCATCAGGGAGGCCATATTGATGATGCTGCCACCGCTACTGCGTTGCATCAGGCGAGCAGCATACTGACTGCAATAGAGCACACTGAAGGCGTTGTGACTGAACGTCTTGTCCAGCTGCGCCTGGCTGACCATGCCAAGCAGGGCATCCTCAAGCACTCCGGCGTTGTTGACCAGCACATCCAGCTGGCGAGTCTGGGAAAACAGTTGCTGGAAAGCTTGCTTGACCGCCTGCGGCTCGGCCACATCGAAACACAAGGGCTGACAGGGAACACCAAACTCGGTGGTTAGCTCTGCCGCGACCCGGCACAGAGCGGATTCATCACGTCCCCCCAACCACAGCTCGGCCCCCTGTGCGGCGAACTGGCGAGCGATGGCCAGACCGATGCCGCGCCCGGCGCCGGTGATCAGCACCCGCTTGCCCCGCAACAGCGCCGTCATTAGAGAGCGGCCTCGTATTTGGCCAGAATCTCGCGAGCTTTTGCGACCGAGCTCATGTCGATGATGTCATCGGTATCGAGCAGGACGCCGTAGTGATCCTCCAGGTGAGCAATCAAGCCCATATGCGCGACAGAATCCCACTGAGGGATGCTGTTGTAGGCCAATGTATCACTGACGATATTGAGCTCGATCCCCAGGGCATCGGCAAAAACCTGTTCCAAAGATATTGTCATCTGAAAAATCTCCGCAGCCGTTCGCGGGCAGCATAATAATCCACAGGATTTAGCTCAAGCGAGACAAACCCATTGTCATAGCCTAATTGACGATAGCCCAATTGCTCATTCAAACGTAAGGCAGCATCATTGCCTTCCCGCACCAGGGTTCGGATAAGGCCAATATTCAAGCCATCGAATGCCTGATCCAGTTGTGACAAGGCAGCGGCAATGCCCAGCATGGGGTGACGTACAGGAGATGTGCCCAGATAGAGGCCTGCATCTGCCATGGTCTGAGACTGCAAACTACCTCTGTGCACCCCTTTCAGGTTGACATAGCCCGCCCGCATCCCCTTGCACCAGAGCACCCAATGACGCTGATCCGGCCGTTCTTGGCTGGCAACGAACCACTGCCGCTGCTGGTGAGGAGAGACAAGCGCCTGGTCAACCATTTGCAAGCGCACTTCATCCCGATTACGCCAGCGTCTCAGGATGGGCAAGTCCCAGGGTTCCAGCAGACGCAATTCGACACCGTAGCTCATGCTTGGTACCACTTATTGTTCACGACTTGCCTAGGTTATCGACCACAATGGGGCAACTCCGTAGCAAAAATCAGTAATATTCGTTAGAAAGTCGATATAATATCAAAACTAATCAATGAGTTGTCCGCAATAATCTCGACAATCACCACATCTTGAGAGAGTTTGTATCATGGCCATCGCCATCATTCCGGCCCGAGGCGGCAGCAAGCGTATTCCACACAAGAACATCCGCGCATTCTGTGGTCAACCCATGCTCGCTTACGCCATCAATGCGGCCCGTACAGCTGGGTGCTTCAGCCATATCGTGGTCTCCACCGATGATGAGGAAGTAGCCGGCGTGGCCCGTGAACTCGGTGCCGAGGTACCTTTTTTACGTGCCGCCAACCTCGCTGATGACCATACCGGCACCACCCCCGTGGTGATCGATGCCATCCGGCAACTCGACCACCTGGGCATGACCGCCGAACACTATTGCTGCATCTATGCCACTGTCCCCCTCATCCAGGCCGACGACCTAAAGAGTGCACATCAGTATCTGCTCGCGAGTCAGGCCCCCTTCGTTTACACGGTCGCGGAGTTTGGCTTCCCCATTCAACGAGCGGTACGCATGGATAAACGAGGATGCGTCACCCCCTTCTGGCCCGAGCAGATGGCCCTGCGTTCCCAGGATCTGGAGCCTGCCTATCAAGATGCGGGGCAGTTCTATTGGGGAAGTCGTGCAGCCTGGCTGGGGAACATCAGTCCGGTAGGTGGCAACGGCGTAGGCCATATCTTGCCAAGGCACAGGGTGGTCGATATCGATACGCCTGAGGATTGGCACCTGGCCGAGCTACTCTATCGGGCGTTGCAACAACATGACGCTTGAGGTCGCGTTTCGGCTCGACGCAGGCCCCGAGATAGGGTTGGGCCATCTGATGCGCTGCCTGGCCATCGCCGATCGATTGCAAGTGGCGGGGGCCGAGTGTCACTTTCTTTGCCATGAATTGCCATCTCACCTGCAATCCCTACTCAAGCAACACCGCTATCACCCTCTTGCAGCACTGGATGATGTGGGCCCCCTGCCGCATTTACGACCAGCCTGGCTTGTCATCGATCATTACGCCATCGCACAGTCCCTTGAAGCCTCTTTGGCCCAGCACTGTGGTCAATTGCTCGTGCTCGACGATCTGGCAGATAGGCCACACCACGGTCAATTGCTGCTGGATCAGGGGCCCTTGCGCACCAAGGCCGACTATCAGACCCTGATCCCTGACAATTGCCGACTGCTGCTCGGTACGGATTATGCGCTGCTGCGCCCTGCCTATCGCCAGCTTGCTCGCCGAAACATCGCCCAATGGCGGCGTGGTCTCATCTGCTTTGGCGGCGCCGATCCGGCCGGCGCTTGTCTCATCACCCTCAATACCCTGGCCCAATTGCCTTGGGCAAAAAACATGTCGTGGACTCTGGTGGCCGGCTCGGCCAATCCTCTCTGGGACCAGTTGCAGCAAAAAGTGGCCGAGCTACCCGATCTTCACATCGATTTGTTGCGCCAAAGCGATCAGATGGCACTGCTGATGGCGCGGCACGATTTTGCCATCGGTGCGGCAGGCGGCATGACTTGGGAGCGAGCTTGCCTCGGGCTGCCAACTCTGGCGGTCCCCATCGTCGACAACCAGCAGTTCAACGATGAAGTGATCGCCCGCTTCCAGCTGGCCGAACGCATGACGCTAAGTGAGTTGGCCGACCCGGCACGCCTCGAGCAGGCCTTGCTTTCACTCGAACGGCGAGCTGAGGCCTATCGCCAACGTGGTCAGCAACAAGTGGATGGATTGGGGCTCGATCGTCTCATTGCCTGGTTGCTGCCTCAGACCAACTATCAACTGCTGCCAGAGGGGCAGGCGTGGCAACTTCTGCATAACGGGACGCCACTACTCAATCTGGAACTCGCCGGCCAACAACTGCATTGGAAGGCACATCGCCCACTTAGATCCGAAGATTGGCAAGAGCTGGCACATCGCTTGCTAATCATTTTCTCTCATTTTCCACTCTATCTTGCCAACCCGCCGCAATTGACGCCGCCCTCCCCCTGGTTGTCGGCGCCATCTGGTTGGCTACTTGGCGCAGGAACCTAATCACAGATGCAGATTGCCCATCAATCCATCGGCCCGACTCAGCGCCCCTATGTGATCGCCGAATTGTCGGCCAATCACAACGGAGACCTGACTCGCGCCCTGGCCATCATGACCGCGGCCAAGGAGGCGGGAGCCAGTGCAGTCAAACTGCAAACCTATCGTCCCGATACCATCACTCTCAAAAGCGATCGCCCCGAATTCCAGATCCATGGCGGCTTGTGGGATGGCCACAGTCTGTATGACCTCTACGAGTGGGCTCATACCCCTTGGGAGTGGCATCAGGCTCTGTTTGCCAAGGGACGTGAGCTGGGGCTCACGGTTTTCAGCAGCCCATTCGATTTCAGCGCTGTCGATCTGCTCGAATCGCTAGAGTGCCCGGCCTACAAGATCGCCTCTTTCGAATTGGTTGACCTGCCCCTCATCCGTCATGCCTCGCAGACCGGCAAACCCCTCATCATGTCCACCGGCATGGCAAATGAAGCCGAGATCGCCGCTGCGGTCGAAATGGCGCTAAAAAACGGCAATGGCCAGCTGGCCCTGCTGCACTGCGTCAGCGGCTACCCGGCGCCGGCGGCCGAGTACAACCTGCGTGCAATCCCCATGATGCGCCAGCGCTTCGGAGTCGAAGTGGGTCTCTCCGATCACACCCTGGGTGCAGCCACTGCCATTGCTGCCACTGCCCTTGGAGCCACCGTCATCGAGAAGCACTTCACCCTGGCACGCGCCGATGGCGGGCCGGATTGCGCCTTCTCCATGGAACCCGCAGAGTTAACCGAGCTTGTGACCTCGGTCAATACTGCCCATGCCGCACTCGGCGTCGCCGACTATCAGCTTACCCCCAGCGAGCAGGACAACCGCGCATTTCGCCGCTCTCTCTATCTGATCAAGGAGATAGCCGCTGGAGAGCGCCTGACCGAGGCTCATATCAAATCGGTCCGACCGGCCCTTGGCCTCCCCCCTGCCGATTACGATCGCCTGCTCGGCAAGCGGGTCACCCGGAGTATGGACGCCAACCAACCGCTAAACTGGGAGTGGATAGCACAGGATGAATGAAGAGTTGCTTCGCCATCAGCTGGCGATGATAGAAGAACGCTGGCCCACTCTGGCCATCACGCTATCCAATGCCCAGTTGGGGGAGCTGCAGGTCGAACTGTGCGAAGGCGCGGGGAGCACGCTCCAGGTCAATCATATTCAGCTCAGCAGCCGCCATGACCGTATCGCGGAAGCGCAGTTGCAGGCCAACAGCCTGCCAGATGCGCGTGAACTACATCTCTATGGTACTGCCCTTGGGGATTTGCCTCCTCTTTTGCTGGCCCGCCCGGATCTGGAACGACTGCATATCCACATCCTGAACCACGCCTTGTTTACACTGCTGCTGGCATTGCTGGAAATGGAGTGGCTGCAGGATCCCAGGATCCAGCTCAGTCTGGCCAGTGATGAAACTGAAATCTCATTGCCCTTCTTCGCCATCCCCAGTGAGCTGGAACTGGCGGAGACAGCAGCCAGCCGTATCCGTGGCCGATTGATCAGTGAAATCTCGGCCGAGTATACCAAGTTGAGATTTTCACCTGACTCACTGCGGGTCCAGTCCAGACTCACTGAAAACCTGCCATTGATACGTTCGGACGGTGACGTTACCAGTCTGTTTGATTCAGCCCCTCACGGGACGGCGCTGGTCATAGCCAGTGGTCCGACACTGCAGCAACACCTCCCCCGCTTGGCGGCATTGCTCGACCGCCATCCAGACTGGCAATTGCTCTGTGTTGATACCGCATTGGCCCCGTTAAGGCAGCATCACATCACTCCTCATCTGGTTGTCTGCATCGACGACAGCTTGACCCAGAACCATCTGGCCAGTGACGGTCTCATCACAGTGCCCCTTGTTTATAGCCCCATGGTGCCTAACGTCACATTGAACAGCTGGCCCGGGCCAAGGCTCACCGCCTATTCCATCAGCCCCATGTACCAGAGCCTGCGCGAGTCACTGCCCAAAGGGGTGCTGCATCAAGGTGGGAGCGTCCTGCACCCTGCAGTCGATCTCGCCGTCAACATGGGCTGCAGCGACATAATCCTGCTGGGTTGCGACTTCGCTTTTCCGGGAGGGCAGACCCACACCGGCTGGCAGGATGGCGCACTCGGACCAACCGCTCACCAGACGTTCAGCTGGACACTGGATGGCCACGGTCATCGAGTGGCAACCAATCCCAATTTCACCACTTATCAGATTGAGCTGGAACGCTACATCGCCAAGCATCCGCAGACTCGCTTCTGGAATACCAGCCGTGATGGCGCGGCGATCCTGGGGAGTCATTATCATCCGGAGTTTGTATCATGAGTCTGCGACAAGAGTGCATCAACCTGGCCCAGCGCTTCCGACTGGGCCATCATCTGGAAAGTGCGCAACATTTGCCTGTGTTGATTGAGAAAGTGCTGACCACAATTCCCGTGTCTCAGCATGCGAATATTGCCGGCATGGTCGCGGCAATGTTGGCTTGCCAGGAGCGTAGCGACTGGCTGGGGCTGGCCGACTGGCTGGAAGGTGAGCTGGTGATGCTGTTGGACTCGGCAACCCAAGAGGGCCGTGATCAATGATCAGGCCCTCTTAAAGCACTCTATTTGAATACGTTCAGCCCCACAAAATAAGCGGTATCATGCCGCTCTAGTGCATCGGCGTAGATGCTCTTCGCATCGTCAAAAAACTGCTCCAGTATGCCAATGGCGACATCCAGTTTTTCGGCAAGTGCAGTCGCATCACTATTCATCTCGGCAAGCATCAAGCTGATGATGTTGGCGTAGAAGTAGTTCAGTGATCCAATCAGAACCCGATACAGATGCCCCTCATTGCTCATCAGGAGATAAAGCAGATAATCGTGGTGTCGTTGCATCATCAGTTGAATGGTATTGTGTTCACGATCCACATTCTGCCAGTCATGGCGTAATTTCTCGATGATCTCATGAAACAGCGGTACGTTGATGGCAGCCTGGAAATCAATGCTGGTAACATCAAATGACTGGAAACAATTAGTCAGGATCTCATCAACGACGGCCCGCTTGTCAATATCAAACCAGTTCGGTATCAATGCCTCGACACGGCGGGGAGAAGCCCCCTTGATATAAGCCCCATCACTACTATTGATGCAATGTACATCAGGATGAGTCGCTAGCACCTGCTCCATATTATGGATTGCCAGTCCGAACAGATGGTTTATACGAACTTCTCCGCCAAAATTGGCCCGAGCAGGGAAGGTGTCTTTCAGGTTTTGTTGGTACTTTGCCTCTTGTTTTTCATTGTAATAAAGGCTTAGTTTGGAATGGTGTTTGTCCGCCGATTTATATCCATTATCGATACCAAATAGATATACTTCCTTAAATCCTAACAGCGCGGCATAATTCACCCCCGTATTTCCTACGAAAGGATTGGAGTACTGAATAGCTTCGTACTCAAACTCTGACCCAAAACGCGTGGACAATATTTTATACATGGGTTCATTGGGCTTGAATGCCATCCCTGTTTTACGGAAGAATTCCTTGCACTCAGGATGAATGACATCGACACTCAGAAAGACACAATCTTTGATGAAGTCATCTGCATTCAAGATTCGCAGAAAATCGGCCGAACTTTTGGTGCGTTCGACGGCAACATAAATATCAGGCTTGATATCAGCCTTATAGAGGGCACTCACCGCCGTACCACAGGCAATAATGATGGCCTGATGCTGATGTTGCCGAATAAAATCGATACTTTGATCCAGTGAAGGACCATTGCCTACCACAAAGACCGGCAATGTCGCAGCCAGCCTGGTGTCTCGGTCCCGCTTCAAGAATGGGGTACCGTCTTGCAGGTGTGTATGGCTGTGGGCTAATGCATACACATTGTCATCGAAAAATCCCCAACCGGTTCTGAGCAAATAAAATTCATTTTCGACTTGCTGAATAAGGGCATCCAACTTGGGGGAATGGTAGTGACGGAAAGAGAAGTATGCGGCTGACCAAAAAGCGCCCTTGCGATGCAAGGCCTCCATCATGTCTGCAGCTAATAACTTCTCGTCAACACCGATGAATAGATGCAGAGTCAGAGACTCTTGCTCCATATATGTCAGCAATGCATGCCAATCAAAACAGAACAGCGAGGCATAGAACAGGTCAAGGTCTGGCTCAAAAGCAAACAGATTCCTTATCTTGCATCGCTCGTAAAGATAACCCAGTTGATAACCGAGTCCTACACCATACATCAATGACAAAGGAATATCCGTGCTCAAGGCATTTTTGAGTAGTGGACTGCCCTGGCTGGATTTCTGCTTTAGCTTTGAAATTTCATTGTTGTACTTGATATGAATTTGATCGTCAAAATACCATTGCGGGGCGAAGTCAATACACTGCAACGTACTCTGTTCGAGCACTTCAGTGATTTGGTGTTGTGCATCGGCGAAGGGGTCTTCACCATAGAGTGCTATTTCAGTATCCATCCACAGAAGATTGGGAATGCCATTTTCATTGCAGAAGAAGCGAAATGGACGCACCGGCTGATAATCCACGAAAAAATCATGAATATCTGGCATGTATTTCTTGAAGGCTTCCATGTTGTTTTGAAAGCGCAGTGGCAACATCTGGACCATCGCCGCTTCTTGTTCATGCTGCTGGCTCAACCGAGAAAGCTCTGCTTCTACTTCGCCAATCTTCTGTGTGATATCCATCAGTCGTTATCCTGCGTGTTTCTTGTACAACTCGGTCGCTCGTCCTGCCTTTGACAGACTCAACAGCTCGGTTTCTATTTGGCTTCTTTCTCTTTCGACCAGAGCCAGCAAGTCTTTAAACTGCAGCAGCACTTGCCGTCCTTCATGCTGCAAAGCATGAGGTTTCGCATCGCTGAAATGTTCATCCAGCCCTGAGAGATAAGTATCCATCAAGGCCTCGACATCGCTGGGGGGGCTGACTGTCAGCATGGTCCGGATCCTCTCCCCCAAGGCATGCAGTTCTGCCAGCTCGGTAGGCATCACTCGACCTTCTCTGATTGTTGACGGGCAAGTGCCTGCGCACGTTCTTCCGCTGGGATTGCATCCCAACCACTCTTGATGGTCAACATCAGCTGACCGACTTCGTCCAGTGGCGTCGTATCCATGCTGCGGCTGGCATCCTGCAGACGCTGTTTCATATAGTCATAGAGTGCAAACAGATCTTCCGGCACCTTGCCATAGGAGAGATCCAAGGCATCTTGCAGGCCATTGATAAGTGCCATGCATTTGGAGATGGCGACCGATTTCCCTTCAAAATCCTTGCGCTCTATCGCCCCTTTCGACTGGGCGATACGCTCGACACAACCTTGCATCATCAACTGGATGACACGATGAGGATCCGCGACCGCCATCTCGGCTTGCAGACTCTGAGTGGTATAGGCTTTGATATTCTTGCGATACATGACAACTCCCCTCATTCGGGATCGTGATGAAGATAAATCAGGAAGATGAAGAGCCGGACGTATTAATGAGGCTCAGATAAGAGGCCGACTGATTCATCTTGGCAAGCAGGGTGTCCAGCCCACCATAGCGAGCACGCAGGTTGGCTTCATACTTCACCAGTTGAGCAGAGGCATCCGCTTCTTTTTGGGCTAGCGTACGTAGATCTGCATTAAGCGAGTCTTCTCGCTGGGCCAGTAAACCGCCGGTCTTGGAATAGCCCTCCAGAGCTGTAGCCATTTTTCCCGCCACACCATTTTCACCACCAAAGATGGCAACGACCTGCTCAAAGTTTTTATCCAACGCCTCATCGAACTTCTCACTATCTAGGGAGAGAACCCCCTTGTTGTCCATCTTCACACCAAGCTGGAAAATAGTGGAGAAGGTGCTCGAATTATCAGAAGGAGAGATGATGGTATTGCTCATCAGGTTGGTCACACTGCGAGTGACCGAGTCGCCAGCGAGAGCGCCCCCATCGTCTTTGCTCTGACCAGCCACCATGGTATTACGCTTGCCCAAGGCTTCTGTCTTGCTCACCAAGCTGTTATAGCCATCGATAAAGCTCTTGACCATGGCTTTGATGCCATCTTTATCGGTCGATACATCTACCTTGTTGGATTTTTTGGAACCGTCCGTCTCTTTATCTGACTCACGCAGCACTGTGACCTTCAAGCCCATGATGGTGCCATCGAAGGTGTTGGTATCACTGGTCAGCGTGCTGCCATCGACATTGATCTCGGCGCTGCCCGCGTCCTGGGTTTGGGTCAAAGAGGAGGCGAAGTTGCTCAGGCCTGTCGTGTTGCCACTGATCTGAAGATCCTTGCCGGTACCGCTCACACCAGAATCCATCACCAGCTTGGCTTTGCCATCCGAAGTGTTGATGATGTTGGCGGTCAGACCGAAGTTATCACCATGGTTGTTGATCTTCTTGCGCACGCTCTGCAACGAGTCACCGGCTTTGACATCCACGGAGAAGGTCTTGTCCCCGGCCTTGAAGGTCATAGTGCCATCTTCGGTGATCAAGGGGTCAGTGGAGCTGTCAAAGGTCCCTTCAAACTTGCTGGTCGTTGCCAGTTTATTGACGGTGATATTGTACTGACCATTGGAGGAACCAGCCTTGCTCTCCACCTTGAGGATCGGGTTGTCCTTGTCCTGGGTGATGTTGACGGCACGCTTGTTGAACGCATCCGTCTTGGCCATGTCTTTGAGTGTGGTGACATAGGCAGCAATGGCCGATTTAAGCTGACCCACACCAGACAGAGTGATCTGGGTGCTGGTTTTCTTGGTAATGATCGGTTGCTGGATTTGCGCCTTCCTCGCATCCAAACTGGCGGAAATGACGCTCTCCAGATTGATACCAGATCCGGCCCCTGCCGACGTTATCGTTGCCATTGTCTTGCCTCCTCATTCACGATGGTCGGTTCATTTCATATCTCGCTATCAAACAGCAAACCTCTCCTGGGATTGGCTCCGGCCTCTCCTTGGCGTAAAGCTTGGATCCGCTTGTTGATAGCAATCAACTCTTCACTGGGGATCTGACGGATCATTGACTTCGTCTCAGCATCCATGACCTTGATCACCACCTGATCAAGCTCTTTCTCCACGCTGAAGTTGACCGTCCATCCTTGTAACTGGCTGAACTCTTGCAAGTTCTGTACCTGTTTCTCAATATCTGCCTGGCTCTGCTTCATCGACGGTGTCAACTCCTTTGACCCCTGCTTGCCTTGATGCGCAATGCCGGCATCTTCCACTCCGCCAGAAAGCAATTGAGCGGCCACTTGGCCGCTCTTGTCACTTAGCTGTACGGAAGAGCCACTGGCAGATGACAAGTTACCCAGTTCTGTTGTCATCTTTTCTCTCCCATTTCAATTAGCCTGTCAGGCTGGCGGCCTTAGCCGAGCAGAGACAGGGCTGATTGTGGACGCTGGTTGGCCTGAGCCAGGATGCTGGAAGCCGCCTGTTGCAGGATATTTTGCTTGGTCATGTTGGCCGTTTCAGTCGCAAAGTCCGCATCGCGAATACGTGAACGGGCTGCGCTCAGGTTTTCTGAGACGTTGGACTGGTTGCGGATAGTCGAGTCAAAACGGTTCTGGACCGCACCCAGCTCGGCACGCTTGCTATCCACGGCCTGGATCATGAAGTCCAGGTTGGCCATGGCAGATTGCGCAGCACTGGCCGTGGTAATGGAATTCATATTCGCAACATCGACTGGGCCAGTTCCGTCAGTCACCTTGTACGGTTCCTTACTGCCTGTCGAACCCGCGGCGATAGTAGCGCTGCCCTTGGTGGCAGAGGCGATACCGCTGATGGTGAAAGCGGAGGTCATCTTGAAGGTGATGGTCTGACCGGCATCGGCACCCACCTGGAAGGACCCTTTGTAGCTACCATCGAGCAACTTCTGGCCACCGAAAGTGGTATCGCTGGAGATACGATCGATCTCCGTGGTCAGTTGGTCGTATTCCTGCTGCAGTGCGGTACGGTCATCGGAGTTGTTGGAGCCGTTGGCAGATTGCTGGGCCAGGGTACGCATACGTTGCAGCATGGAAGTGACTTCATCCATGGCACCTTCAGCGGTCTGGGCGACGGAGATACCGTCGTTGGCGTTGCGGTTGCCCTGGTCCAGACCGTTGACCTGGGAGGTCAAGCGGTTGGAGATCTGCAGACCCGCCGCATCGTCTTTTGCCGTATTGATGCGCAGACCGGACGCCAGACGGGTGTAAGAAGTATCCAACGATTTATTGGTGTTCATCAAGTTACGCTGGGCGTTCAATGATGATGTGTTGGTATTGATATACATAGCCATAAAAGATCTCTCCTGATGAACAAGAAACTGCGGGCTCTGCTGTCGATACAGTCAGGATCCCACCGTTCAGATGGACAGTTTGAACGGACTGTGCCATCTGGCGGGTCCTCTGTTTGAACGGACACAGGACCCGCAGTTGCGCAAATGTTGGTTTTCCGAACACCCCTCAATTTGCTTCACACTCTGTAACGGCAGCCTCATCGGAAGCTTTAGGAAATTTATTGCCGCATTCGTCAACAAAGAGGCAAGCATCAACCGCCAGCACTCGCAATGCATCATCAAGCAACCAAGTAGGCATCATAGGAGAACAACGTTCCTGACACAGGAGGGCAGTACGAAATGCAAGATTGGCATAAGAAATGCTTTAATCTATATGTCGCCGGTTTTCCGGCGCCCATAAAAAAGGCCGACATCAAGTCGGCCAAAGAAGAGCTTACGCTCAGGAGAATAACCTCGAGGATGACAGAGTGAACGATCTGCGCAACACTCGAGGGGTATACCAAGTAAGAAAATCTCTCTTTCGATAGAACAAGGCGTAAATCCGAACACCCCATTGTTCCATCTTTCTTACCAGGGCGGCCTGAACAACCGCCCTTTTCTTTTTTCTAAAATCCTGTGATTTAGCCTTGCAGCAGAGAGAGTGCTGACTGCGGACGCTGGTTGGCTTGTGACAGTATGCTGGAAGCCGCCTGTTGCAGAATATTCTGCTTGGTCATGTTGGCGGTTTCGACCGCAAAGTCTGCATCACGGATCCGGGAGCGCGCGGCGGTCACGTTTTCCGAAATGTTGGACTGGTTGCGAATGGTGGAATCAAAGCGGTTTTGCACGGCACCCAGCTCGGCACGCTTGCTATCCACCGCCTGGATCATGAAGTCCAGGTTGGCCATCGCCAGTTGGGCACTGCTTGCTTGCGAGATGGTCTTCACATCTGCGGCCGTGACGGCTGTCCCTGGTGTTTTTCCCACTGCATACGGTTCTTTACCCGTTCCGGTCGCAATAGTGACGGTGGCGCTGCCTTTGGTTGCCGACGCAATACCATCCATGGTGAAGGCGGTGGTCATTCTGAAGGTAATGGTTTGACCTGCATCGGCACCCACCTGGAAGGAGCCCACATAACCGCCGTTCAGCAGATTCTGCCCACCGAAAGTAGTGTCTTTGGCGACGCGATCAATCTCTGTCATCAGTTGGCTGTACTCCTGTTGGAGCGCAGTACGGTCGTCAGAGTTGTTGGAGCCGTTTGCTGACTGCTGGGCCAAAGTACGCATCCGTTGCAGCATGGAAGTAACTTCGTCCATGGCACCTTCGGCGGTCTGCGCAACGGAGATACCGTCGTTGGCGTTGCGGTTACCCTGATCCAGACCGTTGATCTGGGAGGTCAGGCGGTTGGATATCTGCAGACCCGCCGCATCGTCCTTGGCAGTATTGATGCGCAGGCCGGAGGCCAGACGGGTGTAGGAGGTATCCAGAGATTTGGTGCTGTTCATCATGTTACGCTGAGCGTTGAGCGATGACACGTTGGTATTGATATACAGGCTCATAACTTTTCTCCTAAGCTATTAAATTTTATCTTTAATTCACTCAGGCTTTATTGTTGTCTGTGCCTGATATGTTTAGGTTAACGGCGCGTTTTGATGATGCTTTAGTGTTTTTTTACAGCCTTTGGAGCTGTTATCGCCGCCTGACCTATATATCGGCCCCTCTTTCCGAGTCTTGAGAAAAATGTTGGCATTTTTTCCTCATGCAACGCTCAAAGACGATGTCTCCCGCCACCAACCCCGGGGTCGGAGGCTGCCATCGCACCTGCCCGGCAAGGCCTCAAGCCGCCGGAAACTTGGTCTGGCTCCCACTTTTGCACGCCAGTATTGCTCGTCTGCCCACCTTGCCCCTAAAATCGCCGCCCCATCATTTATCAGACCTGAGTTGTTCCCCATGCAGACGCTAGTTGAGCAGATTGTTTATATCAGCGACATGTTTGGTACTGCAGTATTCGCGTTTTCCGGGGTCCTGGTCGCAGGTCGCCTGCGGATGGATGGTTTCGGTGTCATGGTATTGGCGGCGGTCACCGCCATCGGCGGCGGCACCATCCGCGACATGATCCTGGGCGCCACCCCGGTATTCTGGGTACGCGACCCCCTCTATATCTGGGTGGTCATCGCCACGGCCCTGATCGGTATGTGGATGGTCAAGCTGCCAAGGCGCATGCCCTGGTATGTGCTGCCGGTGGCGGACGCCTTCGGATTGGCCCTGTTCACCGTGATCGGGGCCCAGAAGGCGCTTAACTTCGGCACATCAGGATTGATCGCCGTGCTCATGGGCACCATGACAGGGGTGGCCGGCGGCATGATCCGGGACGTACTGGCCCGGGAAGTGCCCATGGTCCTGCAAAAAGAGATCTATGCCACCGCCTGCATCCTCGGCGGCATCCTCTATACCCTGGCCCTGGAAATCGACATGGACAGGGTGACCGCCATGCTCATCTGCATGACGGCCGTCTTCGGCCTGCGGGTGGCGGCCATTTACTGGCACCTGTCACTGCCCACCTTCTCGTTGCAACGCAACTGACACGCACCGGCGCGGGAGATCTCACCCCCGCCGGTGCAAGATTGAACCAAGCCCGCTTTTCTGTTGTCATAAAGGGGTCGTTTCAATCCGGACTATCTCATGCAAAAACTTGGGTTCATGACCACCCTGATACTGATGATGGTGGCGGCCAATGCTGGCGCACAGGCCCTGTTCGGGCGCCTGGCATCGACCCCGGTGCAGCAGTTCAACCAGCAGATCCGCCAGGCCAGCAGCAGTCAGCAGAGCTGGGTCAATGACTACCGTGAAGTGGCGCGGCGCTTTGTGGGCCACGAGAACATGCCAAGTCGCATCCATGCCCAGCAGCTGGACAAGGATCTGGTCCTCTCGGTCGCCCTCGATGGCCACAAGAGCGACATGATCTACATCCTGACCCTGTTTCGCCGTGACAATCTCTGGCAGATGCGTCAGGCCCAGATGGGCTGGCGTTGTCTCGGTCAGGAGACCTTCACCCCTGTCCCCTGCCCCGAGTCGACCATCACCCCCTAGGGCTCGGCAGACGACCATAAAAAAATCCGGCACATGGCCGGATTTTTTATGGTAAGCGCGTGCTCACTCAGGGGCGATAGACCTTCACATTGTCAAAGCCCTGCTCCTTGAGATAGAGCGCCTGCAGCTTGCTCATCACGCCGCGGTCACAATAGAGCAGATAGGTCTGCTCTTTGGGCAGATCCCCGAAGGCGGTCGCCAGCTTGAAGAAGGGGATGTGCAGCACCTCGCGTCCTTCCACCACCAGCGGTTTGTCGTCGTGCTCGTCATTGGAGCGGATGTCCAGGATGACCTCGCCGGCGGCCAGCTCCTGGGTCATCTCCACTTCCTGTACCTGGGCCGCGGTCTCCTCGCCGATGCGGCGGATGTCGAGGTAGCGGGCCTCGGCCACCACCTTGTCCAGGATGGCGAAGTCGAAGTTGCCCTCTTCGGCCTCGATGCGGGCCAGATCCGCCTTCACCGTCGGCTTCTTGGAGATGACGCCGCAGTACTCCGGCATGGTCTCGGCGAATTCCAGGGTGCCGATGCGGCGCGCTTCACTGATGATGTCCGGCTTGTCCCAGGTGATGAGCGGACGCAGGATCACCTTGTCGGTCACCCGATCGATGACGTTGAGGTTGGTCAGGGTCTGGCTGGAGACCTGGCCCACGCACTCGCCGGTCACCAGCGCCGGGATCTGGAACTCGTCGGCCACCTTGGCGGCGGCACGCATCATCATCCGCTTGAGCACCACCCCCATCTGACCGTTGTCTACCTTCTCGAGGATTTCGGCCACCACGGGCTCGAAGTCCACCGCGGTGAAGCGCACCCGGTGGGAAGAACCGAAACGGTTCCACAGGTGATAGGCCACCTGCTTGACCCCGATCTCGTGGGCGGCGCCGCCAAGGTTGAAGAAGCAGTAGTGGACGCGGCAACCGCGCTTGATGAACTGGAAGGAGGCAACCCCGGAGTCAAAGCCGCCGGAGATGAGGCTCAGCACATCTTCCTGGGTGGCGATGGGCATGCCGCTCAGGCCCTGGTGGATGGCGCTGACGATGAACAGCTCCTCGCCATCGATCTCCAGATTGATCTTCACATCCGGGTTCTTCAGGCGCACACCTGCGCTCTCGCAGTGCTGGTTGAGGCCGCCCCCGACATAGCGCTCCACTTCGAGGGAGGAAAACTCGTGTTTGCCATGACGCTTGGCACGCACACAGAAGGTCTTCTCCTTGAGCTGCTCGCCCCAGACGCCTTTCACCTGCTCGAAGATGTCGTGCAGGTCGGTGAACTTGCTCGCCTGCACCTCGAGGAAGGCCTGGATGCCGGGAATGCAGGCCAGCGCCGCTATGGTCTGCTCGCGGAACTGGTCGTTGCGGGAGCTCACGATCAGCTTGTCCCAGTCCATCCGCACCCGGGCGTCGTCGTCGAAGCGTCGCAGGACGTTGCGGATGTTGCCCTGCAGGATCTTGATGAAACGCTGGCGAACCGACTTGCTCTTGATGGTGATTTCCGGGAACAGCTTGATAATGAACTTCATGATAATGACTCGGGTGGCCTCGATTTAAGGGCGCGGATTATATCAGAAGTTTGCGGCCAGCGCCTACAGGCTGAGCACTCCCCCGCATATCCCGCCCATTTCCCCACACAATGTTTGCCGCCGACCGGCCATGTTGCGTATATTCCTCTGCCTGCGGTCTGGCAACCCCAACAACATACAACAGATAGGCGTGATGAAGACCTACATCTACTACCCCGGCATGGAAGTGCGGGATGAACTCTGGCTCAAGTTTGCCCTGCTCTATCTGGAGCGGCTCGCCTTCGTCTTCACCGTCAGTGAAAAAAGCGGTCTCACCGCCCTGCTGGAGACCCTGCGTCAGCAGACGGATCTGCTCGCCGAGCGGCCCAGCGCCGACTTCTTCGCCGCCATCACCCCCCAGATCGAAAACCAGATCGCCGGCCTCATCGCCCCGGAATTCGTGCGCCACAAGGTGTTCGGCAACAAGGAGTTGATCACGCGCTGGCGCGCAAGCGCGAATCACGACTGTTTCTGCCCGGCCCAGGCGGGGCTTGAGCGGCTGCACGGCTTCTGTCTCACCCACGGCTTTGCCAGTCAGGATGAGGGGGGAATACGGATGGCGCGGCGCTTCGCCAACCTGCTCTCCATGCGCCTCGCCCGTGAGTGGGCACTCGCCAATGAGGGCGCCCTCATCACGGATCACGACTATCTGGATCGGCTGCTGCACCTGCTCGAATCCCGCTACCACCATCGCGGCGGCCAGGATTGCTTCCACCTCGAGATCCCGTTGCGAGTGCCCACTCACCTCGCCGACATACCCTTTGCCGAGCTTGTCGCCCTGCGCGGGCGCAGCGGCTTTCGTCAGCAGCTGGCCGAGTTCCATCAGGCCCTCGACGCCCTGCTCGCCATGCTCGCCAGCGGCTATGCCGACTCCGCAGTGCTGACCCGCTTCGAGCAGGCCCAGCAAGGCCTCAATCTGCTGCTGGGGCCAGATACCCGGAGCCTGCCGCTCACCACCCTCGTCAGCACCGGCTTGCCGGCCATGGCGATGATCCACCGTCTGAAGGAGAGCCACCCGGATAGCGCTCTCGTCTTTCACTCCATCAAGAAGAGCCACTTCCACCAGCGCAAGAGTCAGCACTTCTTCACCCGGCTGGGACAGGTCAAGCCCTGATTCGATCG
Organism: Aeromonas intestinalis; assembly: GCF_054052485.1. NCBI lineage: Bacteria > Pseudomonadati > Pseudomonadota > Gammaproteobacteria > Aeromonadales > Aeromonadaceae > Aeromonas > Aeromonas intestinalis. The sequence goes on along the minus strand of NZ_JBSTYK010000011.1, from coordinate 27,157 downwards.
GGGCTGATCTCTTCGCCATTCATCAGCCCATGTCATAAACAGGCGTCAATATTTTGTCGCGCCGCTGCGAGTTAAAAGAGATGCTCCTCCTGCTCAGGAGGGGTTTTCCAGTCGGAACTCGATGCGATCGCTGTTGCCCGCCTCATCCACCACCACCAGCTGATAGCGTCCCGCCGCGCTCAATACCTGATCCCCGTCCCAGCGCAGGCGCTCGCCGTTCAAAAACCAGTGCGCCTTGCCGATGCCACCGAGCACCCTGGGTTGCAGCCGATAACGCTGGCTGCGGATGAGATTCCCCTCTCCCAGAGCGACGATGCGGATGGGGGCCTGCTGATCCGCCCCCCGGTTTTCCCCCTCACAGCCGCTGGCCAGCAGCGCCCGGCGCCGCTCCGAAGGCTCGCGCCAGGGCTCGAGGGAGAGGGGCCAGAGCGCCCGCCAGGCGAAGCCATCGGCATCACGGCAGCGGGCCAAGGTCGGCTTGCCCTCCTCGGTCAGGGCCACCTTGCGCAGGGGTGAGGACCAGTCCATGGGATCCGGCAGGGTGGGGGGATCCCGCTCATCCAGCAGCCAGGCATTCTGCTGTTGCAAGCAGGCCTCTGGCAGGGTTGCGCTCGCTCGTCGCCCGAGCGGCCAGCAGATGTCGGCCTCGCTCACGGTGTTGGGCTGAACCGGCAAGGGGCTGGTATCGCCAAGGCGGGAGTAGACCGAGAGCAGCAGGGGGATGGCCGCGCTCTGACCGTAGAAGCCCGGCAAGGGGGTGCCATCGGGGCGCCCGAGCCAGACGCCAATGGTCCAGCGTCCGGAGACCCCGAGCGCCCAGCTGTCACGATAGCCGTAGCTGGTGCCCGTCTTCCACGCCAGGCGGTTGACTCGGCCGGTCGCCTCGCTCGTGAAGGGCTGATCCTCCCGCCCCTGGGCGCTCAGGATATGCCAGATGATCCAGGCCGCCCCCGGACTCAGCAAGGGACGCGACACCGCCTGCTGCCCCGCGAGCCAGACCGGCATCGCCACCTGTCCCTGGCGGCTGAGGGCGCTGTAGAGCGCCACCAGCTGCTCCAGCCGGATACCCGCCGCCCCGAGCGCGATGGCCGGGTTGGGTCTATCCGAGAGTGCCAGCCGCACCCCGGCGTTATCCAGCCGGTTGACGAAGCTGCCCGGCCCCAGCGCCTCCAGCACCTGCACCGCCGGCACGTTGAGAGACTGCTGCAACGCCTGGGTCAGGGTCACCGGCCCCTGGAAGGCGCCGGTGAAGTTGGCGGGTCTGTAGTCCGAGCCCAGACGGGGGGCGTCGGCCAGCAGGGAGGCCGAATGCACCAGACCCGCATCCAGCGCCAGACCATAGATGAAGGGTTTGAGGGTAGAGCCGGGGGAGCGAATGGCCTGCACCATGTCGAGGTAGCCGTGGCGCCTCAGGTTGCCATACTCGGCGCTGCCCACGTAGGCACGCACCGCCATGGTGGCGTTGTCCACCAGCAAGAGGGCCGCCGAGGTCTGCTCGGGGAAGCGGCGGATATAGCTCTCTACCCTGTCCTCCAGCCAGCGCTGCAGGTTGCCGTCTATGGTGGTGTGCACCAGGGCCCCCGGCTGGCTGTTGGCGGCGAGACGGGCAAAGAGCGGCGCTTCCATGGGGGTGAAGTGACCACGGGCCAGCACGGGCTCGATGCGCCCCTGCTCCCAAACGGATGTCGCCCAGGTGCCCTGCACCACCAGGCGCTGCATCACCTTGTCCCGGGCGGCGCGGGCCCGCTCCGGGTGCCGGTCCGGTCGATAACGGCTGGGGGCCTGGGGCAGCACCGCCAGCAGGGCCGCCTCCGCGTGGGTGAGCTTGGCCGCACTCTTGCCGAGATAGGCGAAACTCGCGGCCTGCACCCCTTCCAGGTTGCCGCCAAAGGGGGCCCGGTTGAGGTAGACGGTGAGCAGGGTGCGCTTGTCGTAGTGCCACTCCAGTTGCAACGCCCGCGCCATCTGGCGCAGCTTGCCCGGCACGCTGCGATGGTAGGGCTCGATGAGCCGCGCCACCTGCATGGTGAGGGTGGAACCGCCGGAGATGGCCCGCCCATAGCGCAGCCACTGCCAGACCCCTCGCACCATGGCGACGGGGTTGACCCCGGGGTGCCACCAGAAATGGCGATCCTCGTAACCGAGCAGCGCCTCTATGTAGCGGGGGGAGACCTGCGCCAGGGTGACCGGGTAGCGCCAGACTCCGCTGGTGTCGGCGAAGGCCCGCAGGGGCCTGCCCTGGCTGTCCAGCACCACCCGTGCATAGGCGGGATCCAGCGGCGGTGGCGGGAAGGCCCTGTCCAGCACCAGCAATAGCAGAAGCAGGGCCCCCACCCCGGCGACCCCAAGGCGCAGCCAGAACGGCAGACGACGCAGCCCCAGAAGCAGGGCCTGCCAGTGCTGATGCAGCCACTGGCGCCCTTGGTGCCACCAACCGGCCGGACTCACCTCCCCTTGCATGGGCGTCTTACTCAGAGATGGTCACCTCGTGGATGTCCTGCCCCACCGCCCTCAGCTCGGGACGATACATGTCCTCCACCTGGGTCGGCGGCACCTGATAGCGACCCGGAGTCACCGCCCGCATCAGGTAGACCAGCTGCTGATTGCCCCCCTCGCTCAGATCCAGAGCGGCCGTATAGCGGTCATCCTTGAACTCCTGATGCTTGAGGTAGTCGTTCCAGTCGCTCTGCCAGGCGGGTTTGCCTTCGATCTTCAGCTCCTCGAGCTTGATGCTGTTGCCAAGAGCCGGGTTTTCCAGCTCGAAGCCCGCCGGCAACATATCCACCAGCAGGGTGTCGGGCACCGCCTGTTCGCTGTTCACATTGAGCCTCACCACCACCAGATCCCCCACCCGCACCCTGGCGGGATCGAGCTGCTTGCCATCCCCGTTGAACCAGCTGCGGGTGACGCTCATCCCCTGACTGATGCGGCTGGGCGCCTGCTCCGGGTAGCCGATGAGGGTACGCTGCACATAGAGAGAACCCTTGCCGTCGTTACCGATGCCGGTCACCGCCAGCACCTCGGGGGTACCGAGCTGCTGACTCGTCTGGCCGGCGAGGGGCTTCTCGCCACTCGCGCTCGCCACCCTGGCCTGCCAGTCGACGGCGGGGTCGACCTGGGCCAGACGCAGCAGGGCGAGCCGCTCCTGGGTGCTGAGCCACTGGCGGTGGGCCAGGGTATCGGCCAGCTTGGCACTCAGTCCGGCCCAGCTATCCGGTGCCAGCTGGTGTTGGCGCAGCAGGGCGAGCTCGAGCGCCCCGTCCCGCAGGGGGGAGCCATAGTCCGCGAGGTAATCATCCCCCCGCTCGGTGGCCAGTGCCCGGGTCAGGGCCTCGGTCCCCCCTTGCTGATCCCCCATGGCGGACAGGGCCAGGGAGAGATGCAGCAGGGGCAGGCCGGAGCGGGCGTGATCCGCCTGCTGCTCCCAGATGAGCCGCAGGGTGGAGAGCGGCGCCTTGCCCACCCGCGCCAACACATAGGCGCTGTAGGCCTGATAGGCCAGCCGGCTGTGCTCGGGGGCACTGCTCCAGCGCTCGCCGTACTGGCTGTCGGTGAGGTAGTTCTGCAGTCGCATGAGGGCCAGGCTCAGCATGGCCTCGGGCACCGCTTCCCCGGCTTCCTTGCGGGTCAGCAGGTAGTCGGCGGCGTAGGCGGTGAGCCACTGCTCCTCGTCGGAGCGCCCGTCCCAGAGCCCGAAGCCGCCGCTCGGCAGTTGCAGCCGTTGCAGCCGCTGCATCAGGGTCCGCTGCACCTCTGCCTCGCTCTGCGCCTTGGCGGGCTTGGGCAAGTTTTTGGACCAGGCCTCCCGCTCGGCGGCCGTGGTCAGCTCATAGGGCCAGGCGCGCGACAGGGTCTGCTCCAGGCAGGCGTAGGGGTAGTCGGCCAGGGCCTGCCACTGGGCCGCCGGATCCCAGGGGGGGGTGCCGGAGAGGCTCAGCAACCCCTGCAGATTGGCGGGGGCCAACCCCGCCAGCTCCTCCGGGGCGAAGCTCATCTGCTGGCCGGGCGCCAGCATCTGATAGCGCTGGCGGGTCTGGGCCGGCCAGGGGGAGCGAAGAGGCAGCGACCAGTCGCGGCTCATAGTGAAGTCCTCACCGCTGGCAGCCAGCGCCAGGCGTGCCACTCCGCTAGCCCCCGTGACGGTGAGCGGCAGGGTGAGCCAGCGCTCCTCGCCGTTTTTAAGGTCCAGGGTTTTGGGCAGTTCAGCGCCTGCCTGCAGGCCGCCGCTCAGGGTCCAGTTCAGGGAGAGGGATTGATCCTGGCCGCTCATGTTGCGCAGTTGCACCAGGGCGCGGGTCTCGTCCCCGCGAGCGCCGAAGCGTGGCCAGCCTATCTCGGCCACCAGGGGGGAGACCACCTTGACGGCGCGCTCGGCCTGGCCAACCTGCTGCTCGTTCCAGGCCAGGGCCATCAGCGCCAGCTCGCCGTTGAAGTTCGGCAGCTCCAGCGGTATGACCGCCTTGCCGCTCTCATTGAAGCTCACCTCCCCACTCCAGAGCGCCGCCACCTCGACCCGGCTCTCCAGGGCCCCGCCCTTCTTGAGCGCCGGCGCATCACCGCCGTAGTTCAGGCGCGCCAGCTTGCCGTCCTGAGGGGGGATCACCTGACCATAGTTATCGAACAGGTCCTGGGCGAAGCGCTTGCGACCAAAGAAGATCTCGAACGGGTCGAGGGGTTTATAGTCGCTGATGTTGAGCACCCCCCTGTCCACCGCCGCCAGCACCACCCGGCCCCGGCTGTTGGGGGTGGAGCTGGCCGTCACCTCGAGGCGAGTCAGGGGCACCGCCTTGTCCGGCGCACTCAGGATCAGCGGCAGGTGGCGCGCCTCCCTGTCCAGGGTGAGGGGCACCAGACCGACCGAGCGCAGGCTCTGCACCCGCGCCTGGCTCACCGGCAGCTCTTCGCTGTCCGGGGCCGCTATCTGGGCCGAGATATGCAAGTCATGACGCAGCCACTCCGGGCTGATGGGGATCTCGAACTCCCCGCGCCCCGTTTTCGCTTCACCGCCTTCGGCTTGCAACTCGATGCGCTGCCACCAGCGCAGACCATCCCCGTCTTCCACCATCAGCAGACCCTTGCCGGCGCGAGGGGCGACCAGGGTCACCCTGGCCTTGTCACCGGCCTGATAGGCCCGCTTGTCGAGACTGATGGCAATCTTGTCGGGGCGCGCCTGCTCACCGCCACCGCCCCAGGCGTAGCTGCCGATCTCGAGGCGCAGGCTGGACTCATGACCCTGGCTGTTCTGCACCTCGAGGCGATACCAGCCGGCCGCCAGCGGCAGGCTCAGGGGCGTCGGGCCCTTGCCATCCAGTTGCAGGGTCAGCTCCTGCTCGAGGTAGGGCTGGGGATTGTATTCATACTTCCAGCCCTCGCCGCCCGCGTAATGCCAGTAGTAGTCGCGGTATTCGTTGATTAGGCGTACCTTCACCGCCCCCGCCACCGGCTGACCCTGCTCATCCAGATTGAGGATCTGGAACGGCAAGGGTCTGCCCCCCTCCACCCGCTCCGCCATGAAGTCCGCCTTGAGGGCTGGCCACTGGCTCCCCGCCGGCCAACCGTATTGGGTGTGGCTGCGATTCACCGCCCGGCCACCTGGCTCGGACAGCGACACCCGATAACTCACCTCGAGGGGTCCCAGGGCCTTCACCTCTTCCAACTGATCCCCGAGGGCAAAGTGCCCCTGCCCTTGTTCATCCAGGGTCAGGGTGACCGGCTCCAGCTCCTTGGCCTGCTCGGTCAGCAGCACATCACCCAGGGTGAACTCCTGCCACTGGCTGAAGGGCATGAGGGCGCGGCTGATGGTTACCTCGGCCTTGGCCTTGGTGCCGCTGGCGGGGGCGCCGTAGAGATAATCCCCCTTGAGAGGCAGCGAGAGCGCTTCGACATCGCCGAGCAGCTCCCCGTCAGGCCCGGTGCCAAGCTGGAGTTTCAGCCGCTCCGGCAGGAACTCCTCCACCAGGAAGGGCCACTCGAAGCGACTGCCGGCGGCGGTTTTCAGCTGGATGGTCCAGCGACCCAGGGGGGCATCCTGTGGCAATCTCAGACTGTAACCCACCGCCCCCAGGTTGTTCGGCAACAACCGCTTCTGCTCCAGCAGTTGCCCGTCCGGTTGCTTCACTTCCAGCTCCACCGCCATGCCGGGCAGCAGCTGACCATCCTGCCCCTTGAGCAGGATCTCGCTGTCGAGCCGCTCGCCGGGGCGATAGAGATCCCGGCCGCTGAAGAGATAGAGTTGCTGTGCCTGCCAGGGCTGGGTGCCGAGATCGAAGGCGGAGAGATCCAGCGCCGCGCCGTCGAGGCGCAGCACCGCCAGGTGCTGGCCCTGCTCGGCCAGCAGCAGCCTGGCCCCCTGCACCTGCTCGAAGCGGCGGTACCCCTGGGCGTCCGTGCTCTGCACCTGCAGCCGGTTGCCCTTCTCATCGAGCAGGGAGAGTTGCACGTCCTTGAGGGGAGAGGCGCTGGCCAGGGAGCTGACGAACACCGCCAGCTGATCCGGATAGCGACGGGCGCTCAGACCCATGTCGCTCACTGCGAAATAGGTGGTCTCCTTGCGCCAGTTGTAGTCGCCAAGGGGGGACATGACCGCGAAATAGACGCCGGCCTGCGCCAGCTGCGGCTCCTTCACGTTGATGAGGCGGGTCTCTCGGCGGTTGGGATCGAGCGCCAGGGCGTAGCGACCGCTGAACACCCGCTTGGCCCGCGCACTGACCTGCTCCAGATCCCAGTTGCCCATGCCGGCCCCCGGCTTGTACTCGGCGAGGAAGCGCGGCAGATAGTCCACATCAATCCTGAAGAAGTCGATATTGACCTCGTCCACGTTGACCGCGCTGATGGGCAGGCGCAGCTCCTGACGCAGGGGCAGCACCATGCCGCTGGCGGTGAAGGAGGCCCCGGCCTCCAGCGGCCGGGTCTTGAGAGTCCAGTGTTGGGCCCTGGGTCCCAGCCCCTCTTTGAGGCTCACCTCGTAACTCTTGTTTGGCTCAACGCTCGGGAAATAGAGGGTGCGACCATCCTCGGCCAGGATCCACTCCCCCTGCACCTGCTTGCCCCCTTCCGTCACCCCAAGCCAGCTCTGCCAGCTGCGCCTTGGCGGGAGCGGGCCGGAGAAGACCAGGGCCAGGGCCGGGGCATTCCGGTATTGCCGCGCGCTGGCCTGGCTGATGTGTTCAGGTGCACCGGGCTCTTCCGTGCTCGCCACAGGAGTGGATCCCGCCTTGGGTTCCGCCGGTTCAGGGCCGCAGCCCCCCAGCAACACGGCCAACGACAGGGCAAGCAATGGAAGAATGCGGGGCTTGGAGAGGGGCGCGAAGAGGTACATGGATGTCATCCCGGATTGAATCACCGCGACGGCGGTGCAAGGAGTACAGGATAAGGGATCCCGTCTCATTAATACAAAATCCCTTATCCAGAACGAGATACTACATAAGTGGCATATTAAAGCAGAACAGACCATCCATGAATGTCTCAGAGATATAATTCAATCGACACTCTCGGTAGGAACCTCATTATATCGTTGTCGGAATTTATCCGTTTTCTGAACCCAGGCTAAACTGCAAACAATAGTTCACTTGTGTGCCTTGCGTGGACTATTTATGCTTTGCCGCCATCAAATCAGAACCATCAATCAAATAAATTTCAAATAGTTAGGAACCGTCTTTACAAGCCCACTGCCTGTGCCATAAATGAAGCACGGGTATGCAGCAATGCCAAGACGAACCCAATTATTGAACTCAGGTTCATTTATTACTGCATCACAGTATCCCCGTTGGCCCGGCTTTTTTGTCGGGCCAACATCGTTATGTGCTCACTACCTGCCGGAGTCATACCAGAATGGAAAATAACGATCTCGTCATAGTCGAAAAAAGACTGGTGACCCGATTCTTGGATATGTTTATCAAGTTCGGGCTTATCCTGGGTCTGGCCTCCTTCTGCTTCACCGTCTTCTCCCCCTTCATGAACATGATGCTGTGGGGTCTTATCCTGGCGGTGACCCTCTATCCGCTCCATCAGCGCTTCGCCGCCCGCCTCGGTGGCAAACAGGGTCGCGCTTCCACCCTGCTGGTGCTGCTGGGCATCGTGCTCATCGTCGTTCCCACCATCGCCATGGTCAGCTCCCTGGGTGACAGTGTCAGCTCCCTGGTTCACAAGGTGGAGAACAACACCCTGACCATACCGGCACCCTCCGACAGCATCGCCGCCATTCCGCTGGTGGGCGAGAAGCTGCACGCCTTCTGGCTGAAGGCCTCGGTGGACTTGCCGAGCCTCATCAAGAGCTACCAGCCCCAGCTCGGCGACATTGCCAAGCAGGTCGTCGGCATGCTGGCCAGCATGGGGGGCGGTCTGCTGGGCTTCGTCGCCTCCTTCATCGTCGCCGGCATCATCATGGCCTGGGGGGCACCGGGCGCCGTCAGCGCCACCCGCATCGCCATTCGCTTCACCGATGAAAACAAGGGGATCGCCCTCATCAAGCTGTGCACCAGCACCATCAGGGCGGTGGCACAGGGGGTCATCGGCGTGGCCTTCATCCAGGCGCTGCTGGCGGGCATCATCATGTCCCTCGCGGGGATCCCGGCCGTGGGCATCTTCTTCGTGCTGGCGCTGATCCTCGGCATCGCCCAGGTGCCCGTCATCCTGGTCACGGGGCCGGTGATTGCCTACATGTGGATGGCCGGGGATCACGGCACCGTCGTCAACATCGTCTATACCGTGCTGCTGGTCATCGCCGGCATGGCGGACAACGTGCTCAAGCCGTTGCTGCTCGGCCGCGGGGTGGACGCCCCCATGCCCGTGGTGCTGCTCGGCGCCCTCGGTGGCATGGCCACCAACGGCATCCTCGGCATGTTCATCGGTGCCACCATGCTCTCCATCGGCTATCGCATCTTCATGGCCTGGGTCAACGAAGGTCAGCCCGGCGTGAAGCAATAACCCATGGTCGTCATTCATCACGCCATGCGCCCCCCCATTTGAGGGGGCGCATGGCCGGTTATGTGTTGCAGCACCCGGCGTGGGCCCCCCTATAAAACGCCCCAAGTCACCGAGCTGGCAGGCTGGCAAAACGCCAGTCAGGGGCAACGTGCCGCCACCGCGACTGACTACCGGCAATGGTGGGCGCAGTTGCACGATCCCGTGCTCAGCGCTCTGATCGAGGAGGCCCTTCGCAACAACCCGGATGTGCGCATCGCGGGTCTGCGGATCCTCGAGGCCCAGGCCCAGCTCGGCATCGCCGAGAGCCTGCTCGGCCCGCAGGCCACGGTCGGTACCGGAGAGTTCCTGCAGACCGGCCAGAGCCGGGATGGCCACAGCAGCGCAGGCAGCAACTATGGCGCGGGGTTCAACCTCGGCTGGGAGCTCGATTTCTGGGGCAAGTTCCGGCGCGGGATCGAATCGGCGGATGCCAACTACTTCGCGACCCTGGCGCAATACGACGATGTGCAGGTGCTGATGATTGCCCAGGTCGCCCAGCTCTACGTGAGCATCAGAACCGTCGAGGCCAGGCTTCAGATAGCCCATGACAACGCCCGCCTCCAGCGCCGCAGTCTGGAGATCACCGAGCGGCTGTTCAAGAGCGGCAACAGCGCCGAGCTGGACGTGCAGCAGGCCAGAACCCAGTATCTGGGCACCCTCTCCGGCATACCGCAGTTGCAGACCAGTTTGCGCCAGAGCCAGAACGCCCTCTCGACCCTGCTGGCCCGCACGCCGGGCCCCCTGCCCGAGATGGGCGCAGGGACGGGGCAGATCCCCCGGGGTCAGCTCGCCCTGGTCGCCGAACTGCCCGCCGATTTGCTGCGCCGCCGCCCCGATGTGCGGGTCGCCGAGCGGCAACTGGCCGCCCAGTCGGCCCTCATCGGAGTGGCCGAGAGCGAGCTCTACCCCTCCATCACCCTGCTCGGCACCCTGGGGGTCAGCGCCACCGGTGGCAGCAGCGGCACCTACTCCTGGGCTGTGGGTCCGTCGCTCAGCTGGAACCTGCTGGATCAGGGGCGCCTCGGCAATCAGGTACTGGTGCAGGATGCCCGCTTACAGCAGCTTCATGAGCGCTATCGCGACACCCTGTTCAAGGCGGCCAGGGAGGTGGATGACGCCGCCATCGCCTACGCCAACGGCCAGGACGAAATTGCCCTGCTGACCCAGACGGGGGCCGCGGCGCGGCGCTCTCTGGACATCGCCAACACCCAGTACCGGGAAGGCATGGCCGACTTTCAGCGGGTGCTCGACTCCCAGCGCGCCCTGTTCAGCCAGCAGGAGCGGCTGGTCAACAGCCGGGGCGCCCGCATGCGCGACCTCATCACCCTCTACAAGGCTCTGGGTGGCGGCTGGGAGCAGGGGCGATCCCGCCCCCTGGTGACGCCCGCCGTCGAAGCCCAGTTGCGCAAGCGTGCCGACTGGGCCCCCTTGCTCGACCAGGTCCAGCCGCCAGCCCCCTCTTCCCAGAAGGTAAGTGCCCATGACTGACAACACTCCCCCCGGCAAGGCCAGCCGCAACGCCACCCTGGGGCTGCTCGGGCTCATCGCCCTGCTGCTCGGCTGGTATCTGCTGGCCGACCGGCTGACCCCCTACAGCTCCCAGGCCCGGGTGCAGGCCTTCGTGGTTCCGATCGCCGCCGAAGTGGCCGGCCAGATCCAGCGGGTCCATGTGCACGACAACCAGGACGTAGCGGCGGGGGATCCCCTGTTCGAGATAGACCCCGAACCCTATGAGATCGCCCTGGCCAAGGCACGCTCCGACTACCAGACGGTGTTGAGCGGCGTCAAGGCGGGCAACGAGGGGGTCAAGGCGGCCGAGGCGGCCCTGATGGCCATGCGCGCCGCCTATGACAATGCCGCCAAGGATGCCGCCCGCCAGGAGCGGCTCTATAGGGAGGATCCGGGGGCCATCTCGGTACGCCGTCTCGAAGTCGCCCAGGCCAGCCGGGAAACCGCCAAGAGCCAGGTGGCGGCGGCCGAAGCCGACGTGCGCCGCGCCATCGAAGCCGCCGGCGCCAGCGGCGATGACAATTCCCAGTTGCTCAGCGCTCGCTCGGCGGTCCACAAGGCCGAGCTGGATCGCGCCAACACCCGGGTAGTGGCGCCAGGGCGCGGCCTCATCACGGATCTTCGCACGGACGCCGGCCAGTTTATCGGTGCCGGTGCTCCGGCCATGACCCTGATCGCCATCCACGACGTCTGGATCTCGGCGGATCTGACGGAGAACAACCTCGGCAACGTCCAGCCCGGCGACAGGGTCGCCATCTTGCTGGACAGTCTGCCCGGTCGCCTGTTTGAAGGGGAAGTGCGCAGCATCGGCTACGGGGTGAGCGATGGCAAGAGCCAGCCCGCCGGCACCCTGCCGAGCGTGGACAACAACCGGGACTGGCTACGCCAGGCCCAGCGCTTCCCGGTCAAGGTGGCCTTCAAGGAGGGGGGTCTGCCACCGGCCGACGGGCTGCGGGTCGGTGGCCAGGCCGATGTCATGATCTATGCCGCCGATAATGGCCTGATGAACCTGCTGGGGGGGCTCTACATCCGGTTGATGAGCCTCTGCTCCTTCCTCTACTAGGTGGTCTATGCATAACGCCGACAGGGCAATCCTTCGCATCGGTACCGGCATCGCGCTGGCGGCGGGGATCTGCTACGGACTCGCCCTGCCCATGCCCCACCTTGGACTCATCATGGCCTGGGTGGTGTTGTGCCGCCCGGGAGACCCCCTGGGCTTGCAGAAGGGATTGGCGGGTGGCCTCTTGCTGATGGTCGTGATGATGGGAGGCGTGCTGCTGGTGCCCCTGCTGACCCACTACGCCCCGGCGGCCGTGCTGCTCGTCACCCTGCTGCTCTATCTGCTGATGCTGCAGGGGATGGCGGGCAAGGGGGTGGCCTCCATGCTGCTCATCATGGCCATCACGGTGATCCCGGTGGCCGGCCTCATCGAGCAGCGACTTGCCATCGCCATCGCCCAGATGATGGCGGTGGGGATCCTGGTGGGGACCCTGGTCAACGCCCTGGCTCATCGTCTGTTTCCACCCGGACCGGCGACACAGTCCGCCCCAAGGCCTAGGCCCGCTCCCCCGGAGCATCCAGAGCGGCTGGCGCTGCGAGCCGTCATCATAGTGTTGCCGGTCTGGCTGCTGGCCCTCGGCAATCCCGCCTTCTACATTCCCGCCGTGATGAAGACGGTGGCCCTGGGCCAGCAGAGCAGCGCCCTCAGCGCCAAAGCGGCGGGCAAGGAGCTGTTGGGCTCGACCCTGATGGGGGCCCTGCTGGCCTTTGCGCTCTGGATGGGGCTCGGCATCTGGCCGTCACTGCTGATGTTGATGCTGATGCTGGCCCTGATGACCCTCTGGCTGGCACGGCGACTGTTTGGGCTGGTACCGACCCGCTTCCCGCCCTCGTTCTGGAGCAATGCCTGGATCACGGCGATCATTTTGTTCGGCCCGGCCATCGAAGACAGCGCGGCGGGCAAGGATGTCTGGCTCGCGGCGGCGATGCGCTGCGGCCTCTATCTGTTGGTGGCTGGCTACGGCTGGTGCTGTATCTGGCTGTTCGAACAGCGGTGGCCGGTCGGCCGCCCCCTGGCTGAGCAACCCCTTGGAGAGTGATATGTTGACCATCTTTCTGGTCGGGATCCCGGTGATCCTGGCCAACATGCTGCTGCAATCCCTGGTGTCGGTCTGGTGCATCCGCTTCTATTTCAAGCGCTTTGGCGAGCGGGAAGGCATCGTCGCCGGGGTGTTGGCGCTGTTTGGCATCATCACCCTGGTGATGCTGGGCAACCTGGCCCAGATCGCCATCTGGGGTGCGCTCTTCCTCTGGCTGGGAGAGTTCTCCACCCTGCACGACGCCGTCTATCACTCCGGGGTCAACTTCGCCACCCTGGGTTACGGGGATATCGTCATGAGCCCGCAGTGGCGACTGCTGGGGCCACTGGAGGCGGTCAACGGCGCCCTGATGATTGGCCTGTCCGGCGCCTGCATGCTGGCGGTGCTGCAGCATCATGTTCGCAAGCAATTTCCGAGATAACGCGAAGCGGCGGGGCCACATCACCTCTCCCTGATTTTCAGCCCCGCCAGGGCGGCAGAGTGCGTCCTGCATCACGCCAACAAAATGTTGTTTGACGCGGTTTTGCAGTATTCTTGCCATCCGACCGTTTCCCAACAGGACAGTGCCCGTTCATGTCGTCTACCGCGCTCAGTCACCTCCCGACCGCCAGCCCGGCGCCGCTGTTCTTTCGCCTGGATACCCGCAGCCAGCGGCTGGTGGCCCTGACCGATGTGATGCAGACGCCCCTTCACTGGCTCGATGAGCCCAGAGACGCCTGGCCCGCCCAGTTGCCCGAGGCCTTGCGCCTGCCCATCGAGCAAAAACTGGCCAGCGGCCAGGGCGGCAGACTGTTAGTTCGCTTCGCCGACCTGCAGTGGAATATTTCACTCTCCCATGAGCAAGATGCCTTCTGGTTAATCTGCCTGCAGACCCAGCGCCAGGACAGCGTGGCCAGCCTCGCCCTGCAGCTGCCACGTCTGAGCCAGATGGCCAGCCAACGGCAATATGCGCCCATGCTGGAGAGCCTCAAGGAGTGCCTCGGCGCCGACCGGCTCATCCTCTGGCATTATCAGGCCAACGGCCCCCTCGGCAGCGAGCAGCTGACCCCCGTCTTCACCCTGGGGGTGGATTCTCTTGCCCCCATCCGGGGAGACAGCCGCTACATCCGTGCCCTGCGTACCCGCGGCGCCTTGAGTTTCTCCGAGGCCGCCCACCAGCCCATGCTGGGGCAGCACTACTATCTGGGGGAGGCCAATGTCAGCTCCCGCCTGGACGGCGCCCTGCTGGAGCAGGAGAAGCTCATCGGCGTCCTCAGTCTCGAATACCTGGAGTCGACCCTGCCCGGCGAAGAGGCGCTGCAACTGGTGCGACACTGCGCCCAGTTGCTCGGCCACTGGCAACCCGAGCCGGTGATGACCGAGGCCCCCACCCTGACCCCGCCCGCGGATCTCGCCCTCAAGACGGGACACGACTATTGCCGGGCCTTGCTCCACTGGGCCATGGGCATCAGCGGTGCCCGCATCGGCTGGCTCGCCGAGTTCCAACCCCGCGGTCAGGAGCTCTGGATCATCCCTCGCTGCACCCTGGAAGGAGAAACCTTCTCCACCGTCAAACCCCTGCGGCTGGAAGCCGGCCCCGGACTCGAGATCTTCCGTCACGGCCAGGCCCTCTACATCGACGATCTGCCCCAGCGCTACCCGCAGGCCGAGCAGCTCAACGCCCTCAAGGCCAGGGGTTACATCGGCATCCCCCTCTCCAGTCAGCCGGGAGACCCCTTCGGCCAGCTCACCCTGCTGCTCGATGACCCCATCGCAGATCCCATCCCCGTGCTCGATATCCTGAGCGGCCAGCGGGCACGGGCCGCCATCGAGTTGCAGCGCCTCGCCACCGATGTGGCCCTGCGCCTGGCGGAGGTCGCCTTCAACACCCATGACGGCCTGCTGGTGATGGATCAGGACGGCATCATTCTCAAGGTCAACGACTCCTTCACCCGCGTCACCGGGTTCGAGGGGGATGAGATGATAGGCCTGCACATCACCAAGCTGCGTCCGACCTACTATGGGGACAGCCTGAAAGCGGACGTTACCGCCGCCGTCAACAGCGAGGGTTACTGGCTTGGGGAGGAGCAGTGCCTGCACAAGTGCGGGCACCTCTTCCCGGTTCGACTCATGGTGACCGGGGTCAAGGAAGAGGAGGAGATCAGCCATTTCGTCTGCAGCTTCCACGACATCAGCAGCGAGAAAGAGGCGGCCCACCATATCGAGCGCCTGGCCTACTACGACGATCTCTGCGATCTCTACAACCGGCGCAGCCTGAACGACATCATGCAGCGCACCCTGCAAAACCCAACCGGGCAATGGGGCGCCCTGCTGCTGCTGGATCTGGACAACTTCAAGTCGGTCAATGACTCCCTCGGCCACGCCTGTGGCGATCTGCTGCTCCAGGCCGTGGTGATCAGACTCAAGTCCCTGCCTCAGGAGAATCTGGTGCTGGCCCGCACCTCGGGGGATGAGTTTGCCCTGCTGTTCACCGCCCTCGGCCAGGGGTATGTGACCGCCAAGATCCTGGCGGAGCACTTCGCCCGCGAGCTGATGGGGATGTTCCGCAACCCCTTCGACGTGGGGGATCACAAGCTGCACTGCAGCGCCTCGGTGGGGATCAGCCTCTTCAGCGACGAGGACAAGGATCACCTCGTCCTGATGCAGCAGGCCGATACCGCCGCCCACATGGCCAAGCGGGCCGGCCAGGGCAACTATGTCTTCTTCAGCGAAGCCATGGCGGAGAAGGAGAAAAGCAAGCTGGCCCTGAACAACCAGCTGCGGGACGCCCTTCGCAACAACGAACTGGTGCTGCACTACCAACCTCAATACCGGGTCGACAATGGCAGCCTCTCCGGGGTGGAGGCCCTGGTGCGCTGGCAGAAGAGCGACGGCACCATGGTGCCGCCCGGCGACTTCATTCCGGTCGCCGAGGAGACCACGCTCATTCAGGAGATCGGCTACTGGGTGATGAAGACCGCCTGCGCCCAATACAGTTTCTGGCTCAACAACGGCCTCGCCATTCCTCACCTGTCGGTCAACGTCAGCGCTCGTCAATTCCACACCACCGGCTTCGTGCAGCAAGTGGAGTACATATTGCGCGACACCGGGGTGCCCCCTTCCCGCCTGCTGCTGGAGGTAACCGAGTCCGTGGTGCTGGAAAACCGGCTGGAGAGTATTGCTAGGATCCGCCAACTGAAAGCCCTCGGCATCCTCATCTCCATCGATGATTTTGGCACCGGCTACTCCTCCCTCGCCTATTTGCGCGATTTGCCCGCCGATGAGGTCAAACTGGACAGGAGCTTCATCCAGACGCTGGTGCACAGCGAACAGGACAGGGCCATCGTCAAGGCCATCCTGGATTTGGCCAAGGTGTTTCGCTTCACCGTGACCGCCGAGGGGGTGGAGGATGAAGAGCAGCTTGGCGTCCTCAAGGGGCTGGGGTGCCAGCATTATCAAGGCTTCCTGACCAGCCGTCCCCTGCCGGTCAAGGCGCTGGAGAGTCTGCTCGGTGCGAGCCCCCTGGGCTAAACAGGTAGGATTTATAGGGCCTTTTGTAATAAAATAACGACCTGCTCGCCCCCAGCACGAACTATTGGAGTCGTCTATGTCAGTCACAAACCGGATCCCGGCCATCAGCAGCACCGACGTTATTGGCCGTATCCATTCCGTTGAGACCTGCGGCACCGTCGATGGCCCCGGCATCCGCTTCATCGTGTTCATGCAAGGCTGCCTGATGCGCTGCAAGTATTGTCACAACCGGGACACCTGGGACACCCAGGGCGGTCGCGAGGTGACGGTGCCCGAACTGATGAAGGATCTCACCAGCTATCGCCACTTCATGAATGCCTCCGGCGGTGGCGTCACCGCCTCCGGTGGGGAAGCCATGCTGCAACAGGAGTTCATCGCCGAGCTGTTCAGCGCCTGCAAGGCACAAGGGATCCACACCTGCCTCGACACCAACGGTTTCGTGCGCCACTACGATGAACTGCTCGACCGGGTGCTGGACAACACCGATCTGGTACTGCTCGACATCAAGCAGATCAACGACGAGAAACACATTCCCCTCACCCACGTCAGCAACAAGTACACCCTGGAATTTGCCCGCTACCTGGCAGCCAGGGGTCAGACCATGTGGATCCGCTACGTGGTGGTGCCCACCTGGTCCGACGATGACGAGAGTGCCGAGGGGCTCGGCCAGTTCATCGCCGAGCTGGGGGAGTGCGTGGAGAAGGTGGAGCTGTTGCCCTACCACGAGCTTGGCAAACACAAATGGGACGTGCTGGGCGATCACTATGATCTCACCGGGATCAAGCCCCCCAGCAAGGAGACCATGGACAGGGTCCAGGCCATCCTTGGCAAGTACCACCCCAACGTCAAATATTGATGACAAAGGGCTGGCCCTCTCGGGTCAGCCCTTTTCTTCATCCGCCCCCTCCCTCGTCACAGGCCAAGGACGCTGCCATGACTGACGGACAAGTCGCCGCCCTGCTACTCTGGCTGGTACTGCTCGCCTTCAGCCTGAATGGCCCGCTGCTGCGCACCCTCCATGCCAACCCTCTCTATCAGCACCTTTGCCTCGGCAGCGCCATCGCCCTGATCCCCCTCTGGGTGCTGCGGGCGGGATTGCACGAGGGACTCGAGATCCATTTTCTGGGCCTGACCGCCCTGACCCTGCTGCTGGGCTGGCGCCTCGCCCTGCTGGCACCCAGCCTCACCCTGCTGATCCTCGGCTGCTTCGGCGTCACGGACCTGGCGGACTTTGGCTGGCAGGCGCTGCTTGGCATCGCCCTGCCGGTCGCCACCAGCTGGCTGCTCTTTCTGGCGAGCTGGGCCTGGCTGCCCCGCCACCTGTTTGTCTACCTGTTCGTGGCCGCCTTCCTCGGCGGTGCGCTCGCCATCTCGGTCAAGGTGATCGCCAGCGCCCTCTGGATGGGACTGGATGGCCGATACGGCTGGCAAACCATCAGCAGCGACTATCTCTCCATCTGGCCACTGCTGCTCTTCCCCGAGGCCCTGCTCAACGGCATGGCCATGACCCTGCTCGCCGTCTACCGCCCCCATTGGGTCAATACCTTCTTCGATCGGGAATATCTGGGGCGCTGAGCCATTATTCTGGAAACATGAACAACAAAGCCCGCAGTTGCGGGCTTTGTTGATTCTGGCGCGCCTGTTTGGTCACACGCTGCGGGGGCGCAGGTGGGCGTGCCAGCGAGCTTCCCACTTCTTGAACAGCCAGACGATGACGAAGGTCAGCAGCATATAGAGCAGGCCTGCGGTCAGGAAGGCCTCGAACGGGCTGTAATAGCGGGAGTTGATGATCCGCGCCGCGCCGGTGAGATCGACGATGGTGACGATGCCCGCCACCGCCGAGCCCTGCAGCATGAAGATCACCTCGTTGCTGTAGGCGGGCAGCGCACGGCGGAAGGAGTTTGGCAGGATGATGCGGGTGAGGGTCTGCCAGCGGGTCATGCCAAAGGCATTGGCCGCTTCAATCTGTCCCTTGGGCATGTTCATCACGGCCCCACGCACGATCTCGGCGGTATAGGCACCGGTGTTCAGGGTGAACGCCAGCAGGGCGCAGAACCAGGCCTGGGCGAACAGATCCCAGGCGATGCTGTTTCTGAGCCACTCCCACTGGGCGGCGCCGTAGTAGATGATGAACAGTTGCACCAGCAGCGGGGTGCCACGGAAGAAGTAGATATAGGCCCAGATCGGCCCCTTGATCAGCCAGTTGCGGCTGTTGCGCAAGATGCCGAGGGGAATGGCCAGCGCCAACCCGAGTGCAAGGGAGCCCGCCACCAGCAATACCGTGGTGTAGAGCCCCTGCCAGTAGGTGGGCCACTCCTTGAGGATGATTGAGAAGTCCATGGCTTACCTCGTTTTGATGGCGTAGTGACGTTCGGCCCACTTGAGCGCCGAGGTGGAGACGGCGGTGAAGACCAGGAAGATCAGCGCCACGGCCATGTAGAAGGTGAAGGGCAACTGGGTCGAACCCGCCGCCAGCGACGCCTTGCGCACCATGTCATCGAGCCCGATGATGGAGACCAGCGCCGTGGTCTTAAGCAGCACCAGCCAGTTGTTGCCAAAGCCCGGCAGGGCGTGGCGCATCATCTGGGGGAAGAGGATCCGCACAAACACCTGGCGAGCCCGCATGCCGAAGGCGCGAGCGGCCTCGAGCTCTCCCTTGTCCACCGCCAGGATGGCACCGCGGAAGGTTTCGGTCATGTAGGCGCCGAAGATGAAGCCGATGGTGGCGACCCCGGCCGCAAAGGGGCTGATGTCGATGTAATCCGGCAGCAAGGAGACCCATTCCTGGTCCGGATTGCTCGCCAGCAGATAGTTGTTGTAGCTCTCGTTGACCCAGGTGCAGAAGTTGTTGATGAGCACCTGGCCGCCGAAGAACAGCAGCATCATCAGCACCAGATCAGGTATGCCGCGAATGAGGGTGGTGTAGCCGGCGGCTATTCCGCGCGCCCAGCGGTAGGGAGAGAGTTTTGCCAGCGCCCCCAGCATGCCGAGCAGCAGGGCCAGCAGCAGGGAGGCGAGCGCCACTTCCAAGGTGACCCAGGCCCCCTCCAGCAGGGAGGATTCGTATCCTTTCAAGTCAAACATATGCGGCTCCATCGCCATTGAGTGGGCTCAATCAGCAGCTTCATATCCTTGTCAGATCCATGTCATGCCACCCGTCGCATCGTGTTCGACGAGGCCGCATTGTCAAATCAACCAGATACAGCTTCATTGCAATCAAGTAGGCCCGCCACTCCCGGCGGGAGCCAACGGGCCTGATGACGACTGGCGGCAGCCCCATCGACGGGACCACCACCCGAATGGTCGTTATTCGCCGTAGACGTCGAAGTCGAAGTACTTGTCGTTGATGGCCTTGTACTTGCCATTCGCACGCAGTGCCAGGATGGCGGCGTTGAATTTCTCTTTCAGATCCTTGTCAGCCTTGCGCACCGCGATGCCGGCACCCTCGCCAAACCACTTGGGATCGGTCAGTTTCGGGCCGACGAACTCGAAGGCATCACCCCCTTCTTTCTTCAGCAGACCGTCGCTGATGGCGGCAGAATCGGCCATCACGTAGTCAACCCGGCCGGATTTCAAGTCGAGATAGGCCTCGTCGGCGGTGCCGTAGCGCTTGATGGTGGCATTGGGGAAGTTGTCGGTGATGTAGGTATCCATGGAGGTGGCGCGCTGCACGGCGATGGTCTTGCCATCCATGAAGGCTTTCTCCAGTTTCACCTCGGTGCCCTTCTTGGCCGCGAAGCGGGCCGGAATGTGCTGGTACTTCTGGGTGAAGTCCACCTTCTTCTTGCGCTCTTCGGTGATGTCCATGGTGGCAATGATGGCGTCGTACTTGCGCGACAGCAGCGCCGGGATGATGCCATCCCAGTCCTGTTTGATCAGGGTACACTTGACCTTCATCTCTTCGCACAGGGCGTTGGCGATGTCGATGTCAAAGCCTTTCACCTCGCCGCTCGGCTCGGTCCAGGAGAAGGGGGGGTAGGCACCCTCAACCCCGATCCGCACCTCTTTCCACTCCTTGGCCATCAGGCTGCCGGAAGACAGGGCGGTCACAATGGCAGTCGCCAGCATCAGCTTGTTCATGTATCTCTCCTTGATAAACACGTCGATCGTTGAAAGTGCAGCTTGTTGAAAATAACGCCCGCCATCAATAGATGGAGGAGATGAATTGTTTGAATCGCTCCGACTTGGGGTGGGCAAAAATCTCCTTGGGATTGCCCTCCTCCTCCACCCGCCCCTGATGCAGGAACATCACCTTGTTCGATACATCCCGGGCAAATGACATCTCGTGGGTCACCACCAGCATGGTGCGCCCCTCTTCGGCCAGCTCGCGCATCAGGCCGAGTACCTCCCCCACCAGTTCAGGATCGAGTGCCGAGGTGGGCTCGTCGAACAGCATCACATCGGGGTCCACCGCCAGCGCACGGGCAATGGCCGCACGCTGCTGCTGGCCGCCGGAGAGGTGGCCGGGGTAATAGTCACGGCGCTCCCAGAGTCCCACCCGGTTGAGCAGATGCTCCGCCTTGGCGATGGCCTCGGCACGGGGCACCTTGAGCACCTGGATGGGGACTTCGATGATGTTTTGCATGATGGTCATGTGGGACCAGAGATTGAAGCTCTGAAACACCATGGCCAGCCGGCTGCGGATCCGCTCCACCTGGCGCATGTCCTCCGGCAGGCGTTCGCCAGCACGATTGCTCTTCATGCGAATGAGTTCACCGTGCAGGGATACGGTACCGGCCGAGGGAGTTTCCAATAAATTGATGCAGCGCAGAAAGGTCGACTTCCCCGAACCCGAGGAGCCGATCAGGGAGATGACATCCCCCTTGTGGGCGGTCATATCGATGCCCTTGAGCACTTCGTGGGTGCCAAAATACTTGTGCAGATCACGAACTTCCAGTGCGGCGACGTCGCTCATCCATTACAACCTTGTCTGTCCCTAGACGCCCCGTTGGGCGTGACTCAAACCATCGTCCATTTAACAAATCGTTAACCGATGGCAACCTCCAGCGAAAATATCACTCAGGTAGTCAAAAAACAATACAGAACCGAGGTATTTGGTGTTTTATCTGTATTTTTATTGGTCATTAACGGTTTTTTCAGCAGTTTGTCTGCATAAAATCCGAGTTTTGTCATGCGCCGAATACCGCATTTTTATACCCCCAATGCACGAGTGGCAAGAAAATTTCGCGATCAGGTCGAAATCACGACCAGAACAACTTTATTCACCACCCTTGCGCTCTGCCATCTGGCACTTTTCGAAGGATGAAATTGATTTTACTGGCGATGACGTTGCCAGAATGTGACTACTTTTCCATTCGAGACTACCCAGAAATCACAACAATATGGTAAAAAAGCCTCGCATGAGCCGCTCAAACCACTGGATTTGTGACCCTTGTGCAATAAGAAGTGATAGTGTGTCGTTTTTCCAAGTTTTGTGACCGAGGCCCCAATGTTGCTGAATGTGTTGCTGATCCTGCTGCCGCTGGTGATCGGCTATCTTGTCCCCCTATCTTCCGCTCGGCTCATCAGGCTGGTCAACCAGTCCCTCGGCAAGATGGTCTACCTTATCCTGTTCCTGATGGGGCTGGGGCTCGCCTATGTGGAGAACCTCGGCACCAACCTGGGAGTGATCTTCAAGGTGGCGGCCATCATGCTCGGGGCCATCACCGCCTGCAACCTGCTGGCGCTCTGGTGGCTGGACAGACGCAGCCCGCCCACCCACGAGGCCAGCGACGGCAAGATGCCGAGCAAGTGGCACCTGCTGTGGGAATCACTGCAGCTCTGCTTCGTGGTGCTGGCAGGGGTCGGGCTCGGCCTGCTGGTAGACTTGCGCGCCCTGCCCATCGACAAGCTCAGCGAGTGGGCGCTGATGTTGTTGCTGCTGCTCATCGGCATCCAGATGCGCAACTCCGGCATGCGGCTGCGCCAGATCCTCCTCAATCCCTGGGGCATGAAGATAGCCGCCACCGTGATCTTGAGCAGCTGGGTCGGCAGCCTGCTGGCAGCCCAACTGCTGGCCATGCCCTGGAGTCACGCCCTGGCGCTCGCCTCCAGCTTCGGCTGGTATTCCCTCTCCGGCATCCTGGTGGCGGACAAGCTCGGGCCGGTGCTCGGCTCCGCCGCCTTCATCAACGATCTCGGTCGCGAACTCATCGCCATCCTCATCATTCCGGTGCTGATGCGCCGCCACCCCTCCGCCGCCATCGGCTATGGGGGCGCCACGGCACTGGACTTCACCCTGCCGGTGATCCAGAAATCAGGGGGTATCCAGGTGGTGCCGGTAGCCATCGTTTCGGGCTTTATTCTGAGTCTGCTCGGCCCCATCCTGATCCTGGGTTTCCTGGCTATCTGACCTCGCCCTCCTCTCTCCTGCGAAAAAGCCCGGCATCGCTGCCGGGCTTTTTACTTCTTCAAGAGAGTGGTGCATACCGGGCAAGTCACACTCGCCACTGACCGGCGCTCATCACCCGTCTGATGGCCATGGTTTGTGGGTCTACCAGCAGCAGATCCGCATCCTTGCCGGGAGCGATCACTCCCTTGCCTGCAAGACCGAGCGCCCTCGCCGGATTCACCGTCACGACCCCGAGGGCCATCTCCCACGCCACGCCCAGCACCCGCGCCTTGACGCACGCCTGCCACAGGCTGCCAATCTGGCCGCAGCGCAGCTCGATGAGCCGCCCTTCGCCATCGAAGCGCGGCAGGCTGGCGTTGGCATCCGAGCTGAAACTGATGCGATCGGCAGGCACACCGGCGGCCAGCAGCTCCACCAATGCATCCGCCGCCAGCCGCTCCCCATCCTCCAGCAGGTCGGGGAAGCTCGAGGTGGTGAGATCGACCCAGCCTCCCGCCTTGCCCCAGTCGATGGCGTCGGCAAACAGCCAGGGGTTGCGGTTGCAGTGGGTCGGATAGAGCTGGCGCAACGGGATGTCGGTGTTATCGCGCAGGGCCCGCAGGGGGGCGAGCGCCCCCTTGCCATCCCCCAGATGAAAGAAGCTGACTCCGCTCTTGCCCGACAGCAGCCCCGCCACCCGCGCCTCGCTCACCAGCCGGGCCAGCTCGTCATGGGTGGGCGCGCTGGAGCGGTGATCGCTGATGGCGACCTCCCCCACCCCCAGCACCTCGGGGATCAGCATGATGTCGGATTCCACCGAACCGGTGAGCGTCTTGACCGGCAGATGGTAGGAGCCGGTGTACATGAAGGCGCTCACCCCGGCGGCGTTGAATTCGCGCACCTTGCCGAGCACCTGGGATGGGCTCCGGGTCAGGCTGTCGGTACCCAGCGCCGCCACCAGGGTGGTGACACCCGCCTGCAGGGCTTCTCCCGCCGCCAGCTCGGGGGTGCGAAAACCAAAGCCCCCCTCACCGCCACCGCCGGTGATGTGGGCCAAGGGATCCACCAAGCCCGGCACCAGGTAGTGGCCACGGCCATCCACCCGTACCAGCGGCCAGTTGGCGGGCACATCCAACCCTTTGCCTACCCAGGCGATGCGGCCATCGGCCACCAGCAGATCCTGCTGGCCAAGATAATGGGGACTGTAGATCTCGGCACCTTCGATCAGGGTCAACATGGGATCACTCCTTGCGAAACATTGTCTGGAAGCCGGCGAGGCGGGAAGCGTCATTAACCCACCTTTGGCACGCCAGGGGAAGGGCTCACGTCGTGTTGCCCATAGGCAAAGCCGCACAGATCCGCTAGGCTCACCTGCAATCTTCGCTGGTCGATATCGCTCCCATGAACTATCTGGCTCACCTGCACCTGGCCGCCCACACCCAGAGCTCCCTCACCGGCAACCTGCTGGGGGACTTCGTCAAGGGCTCGCTCCCGAGCCAGCTCGGGCCCGATCTGGACGAGGGGATCTGGCTGCACCGCAAGATAGATGCCTTCACCGATGCCCACCCCGAGCACAGGGCCGCGGTCGCCCGCTTCGAGGCCCCCTGGCGCCGCTTCGGCGGCATTCTGGTGGACATGCTCTATGACCACTGGCTCTGCCGACACTGGTCCCGCTACGCAAGCCTCCCTCAACCCGATTTTCTGCGGGAGAGCTATGGTCGCCTGCTGGCCGATGATGCGCGCCTGCCCCAGGGCTTGCCCCTGCCTCTCAGACGGATGGCGGAGCAGGACTGGATAGCGTCGTACCACCACAAGGAAGGACTGGCCCAGGCCCTCGATGGTATCGGACGCCGGTTGCGCCGGCCCCTGCCCCTCGGGGAGGCGATCCTCACCCTGGATGCGGCGCAGTGGCGGGCCAGTGAGCAGGGCTTTCTGCGCTTCTACCCCGAGTTGATGGCCGCCAGCGAGCAGCAACTGGCGGCCTATCGGCGGGGCAAGCACCCATAAAAAAACGCCCCAATGGGCGTTTTTTTATCTGCGTGCGATTCAGATCGCTGGCTGGAAGACAAACGGCTTGCTGGCCACAAACTTCTCCGCGGTCTCTCCCGCATAGAGCTGTCCCTCGGTCAGCCCCAGCTTCTTCACCGCGGCCCCTTCCTTGAGATCCAGCTTGTCCATGCTCACCCAGAAGGTGTTGGGCAGGTTGGTCAGCTCGAAGAAGTAGCGGCGATGCTGTTGATCCGCCACGCTGCGCCACAATGTGGTAGAAATGTTGGGCTGATCCGGCGTGCTGATCCCCATGGGGACGGAGACGTTGCGCATCACGCTCATCACCCCGGCCACCCCCTGCTCCATCTTGTTGGTCTTGGGCAGGGTCTTGATGTAGAAGGAGGCGCGCGCGAAGCGATCCGCCGAACGGTTGGTGCCAGGCAACATGGTCAGCCCCCCGATCTCTTCCCAGTAGTCGTTGAGGGCCAGCTGCTTGTCGAAGGTGGGGGAGTTGGTCATCACCTGATAGCTGCGGTCGTGATGGATCTGCAACTTGCCGCCCACATACTGGAAGATGGCCGAGTCGCCGCTCGCATCCGAGAGGGAGAGGTGCAACTGGGCCGGTCGCCCATCCGGCGTCATGCCGGTCATCACGTAGAATTCATCCTTCGCGAGCGCCGTCACCGCCTCGTCCACGGTGGCGAAGTTGTCCAGCACATACTGGGCCCAGAGGGAGATGGAGAGGGTCTTGCGCTTGTCTGCGGCGCTCGGGGTCACATACTCCGATTCGGTCAGATAGAGCAGGTTCGCCACCAGCCCCCGCTCGTTCATGCCATCCGCCGTGCCCGCATCAAACCCCGCCGCCACCACGGAGCCATAACGAGCCTGCCATTTCAGCGAATTGGGGCCAGCGGCGCCGTCCCGGCTGATGCCCCGTGGCAGCGACCAGAGGTTGGTGGGCATGGCGGTGCGCCAGTCCATGGTGCGCCCCGTGACGATGAGGCCATCCTCCCCCTGATAGAGGGCGCGGGTGCAGGCCTGCGCCGCGCCACCGACCGAGCAGGCCAGCGCCAGGGTCAACAGGGAGTGTCGAAAGAGAGGAGCAAGTTGGATTGTCATAGAGGTCTCGCAGATCGGGGCCAGGGGCACCCGACTCATCAGGTCATCCCGTGGATGACGTTCAGGAGCCTGATCAATACAGAGGGCAGTCAAGCTCCGGCCGAGGCTTTATTTTATCACCATACCTCTTTGGAGGTGGGGGAGGAGAGGCTGTCAGGGTCAATAGCTGACGGATGGCGCCAAAAAAACCGGACGCGTGGTCCGGTTTGATGGTCAGGCTCTGTCAGCTCGACTCTTTCTTCTTGCGGATACTGAGACCCAGCTCGCGGCCACGCAGGCGGGCGTAGTAGATGGTGCCGATGAAGGCCAGGGTGGTGAACACCAGCTCCACCACCGCCAGCCAGCGCTCCCCCTCGTCCGTGGTGATGAGCGTCAGGGCGTGCAGGAAATAGGGCATCAGCACGAAGTTGCCCCAGGCGTGGGTGTAGGGGTTGCCCTGCACTATGCCCTTTAGGGGGAACAGCAGGGGCACCGTCCAGATCACCGGCAGCAACCAGGGGTTGAGATCCGGATGGGGAGAGAGCCACAGATGCCACAGCAGGACCCATCCCAGCAGACCGAAGAAGCTGGTCAGGGTCAGCAGACGGGCGAAGCGGGTGCTCACTTGAGGATCTCCAGCACCAGCTCGGGGGGGCGGCCGATGCGGGCCTGCCCGTTCCTGATGACGATGGGGCGCTCGATGAGCTTGGGATGCCGGTGCATGGCGGCGATCAGGGCATCGCCTTCTTGTTCGGCCAGCCCCAGCTCCTTGTAGAGATCCTCCTTGGTGCGCATCAGCTGGCGCGGATCGCTGAAGCCGAGCTGGCTCAGCAGGGTGCGGATCTGCGCCTCGCTCGGCGCCTGTTCCAGATAGAGCACCACATCAGGGGCGATCCCGTGCTGCTCCAGCAGCGCCAGGGTTTCACGGCTCTTTGAGCAGCGCGGATTGTGGTAGATTTGGGTCTCGCTCATGGTAACTCCCTGATATGACTGATGGGACAAGAAACCGCGCTATTGTAGGGGAAACGTCGGATGAGGGTAAGGGCAAGGGTGCCAGAAATGAAACGAATTTGTTGGCTGATTGTGGCCGCTCTGCTGACGGCCTGCTCGCCGGCGCCGCGCTTCACCGACGCCGGGGGGCAAGCAGTGACCCTCGACGACTTCACCGGCAAGCCGCTGCTGGTCAATTACTTCGCCCCCTGGTGCCCCCCCTGCCTGCGGGAGATGCCGCTGCTGGCGGCCCTGCAGCAGCAAGGGGAGATAGGGGTGATCGCCATCAACTATGATGCCGCCACCCCCGCCGAGCTGACCGCGCTCGCCCGCCAGCACGGGATAACCGTGCCCCTGCTGATCCCGGCAGATGAGTCACGCCTCCCCTTCCCCCGCCCCGCCATGCTGCCCACCAGCTACCTGCTCAGTGCCGAAGGCGAGCTGCTGGAGACCCTGGTCGGGGAGCTGGACGAGCAGAAATTGGCCGAGATAAAAGCCCGGACAGTCACACCCCGGCAGCATCAGTAGCTACCAATCATCACATTGACCTAGCAAGCCCTCTTCAACAGGCATCAATGGCAGCATGAGTGTCCAATAAAACGAGACGGGGGGGCCCGGCTGGGGGGCCCCCCCGGTCAAAAACCCCCCCCCGGGGACCCCATAAAAC